>JAOZSM010000188.1:2448-6036 GCA_029939675.1 Fidelibacterota bacterium | reverse complement strand
GTATTGAGGGCGATATTCCAGCAGCAGCACTTTTGAAGTTGCAGTTAAAAAGTGATTCGACCGTTGTATTTAGAGGCTGGGAGATCGATTCTCTTGCCATTTTTCTATCAGAGCTTGAGTGGGTGGGCATCGATGTTGACGAACAGGAACGTCAGCTGCAGTCCTTTTCTGAAACGAATGAGATTTCAGCCACATTGGTACCCAATCCGCTCCAAAAACAGACTCAGTTACAATTCACCATGCCCAATTCAGGGTTGGCTACCATTACGGTATTTGATATTCGGGGTCGTGAGATCTATCGGGAACAAATGCAGACCAGTGTAGGAGTTAACTCATGGACCTGGGCTGGTCAGGACAGACTGGGGCATTCCGTAAGTACCGGAGTTTATTTCCTTCGTTTTACTGGATTGCAACATTCATTTACACGTAAGCTGATGGTTATCAATAAGTTCTAAAATTATAAATTACGAATAAAGGTTCGATTCTTATGCTAAAAAGTGTTTTCAAGATATGGTTGATATTCATGCTGATGGCCACCACGCTGTTAGCAGCAGGTCCGCTGGCATTTAAAGACCTGATCCAGAATCATCCAACTGTCGAGGATCATTACGATTGGGAATCTTACCAACGCGGTCATTTCCTCATCATCGGAGCCGATGCAGTTTTTACCAATCCCTACCTGGATTATTTTCGGGTCTTCAAGGAAAGACAAGGTTTCCGGGTGAGTATGATACCCTTATCGGAAACTGGGAATACGACTTCAGATATTCGCAACTACATTGCCGACTATTATGCCACCCATGACCTGGAATATGTGCTGTTAATCGGGGATGTGGATGGTGCTTACGCTTTGCCAGCTTTCAGCTACGGTCCCGAAAACGATGTGTCTGATCTACCTTATGTGCTGATTAGTGGTGGTGCAGATGATTATTTCCCGGAAGCTTTTATCGGTCGCTGGCCGGTGGATACTGCCCAGGAACTGGCCAAAGTGATTGTCCGGACTGTGATGTATGCTCAGACACCGGATCTGGACTCAGGATACCTGGAGAGGGCGCTGGTCACTGCTGGGAACTACGCTGATTCAGGAACTATTTTGACTCCAGTCTGGACCTCTTATTGGCTTAGGAATGAGTTAAACAGTTTCGGATATACCCAGGTTGATACAGTCTTTTTCCCTCCCACCACAGGACCAGAACTGATTCTTGATGCCTGGAATACTGGCGTTGGAATTGTTAATTATCGCGGCTGGGGTGATGCCCATGGCTGGCATTTCCCACACTTTCATGTCAGTGATTTTGATGATGGCAATCTGAGCAATGGTAACCGGCTACCCATCGTTTTTAGCTTTGTGTGTGGAACAGGTAAATTTGATAGTTCCATTGACCCCTCCTTTTGTGAAGCTTTGTTGACTCAGGGAAGTATCAATATTCCCGCTGGCGCCGTTGCTGTCGTGGCTCCATCCGATCTGCATACCCGAACCAAGTTCAACAATGCTCTCAACTCAAAATTGTGGGACGCCCTTTTGGAAGGCTATGTACATGAACTTGGTCCTGCGCTACTGGCTTCAAAATTTGGTTTCCTGGATGAATTCGTTAATGAATTAGGTCCAGGACAGATGGCTGAATTCTATTATCATACTTATAACATTATGGGTGACCCAAGTATACCCGTATGGCTGCGTAATCCCCAGACAATTGAGGTTGAAGCGTCAGAATTCAGTGCAGTGACCTGGGATGACGGTTTAATTCTGTTAGATCACCCTGAATTACCAGAAGGTGTTTTTGCCCTGCGTCAGAATAATGCCATTATCGGCTCTGGGCGCTGGACCAATGGTCAGGTCAGGATCTATCGCTATGATGGTGCCTCATTCTATGATGAGGATCATCCCGATGCTCCCCTTGAAATCACGCTTAACAGTGCCGATCACTTGCCACTGACTCTGGAGATCACGCCCAATGCCGGCACGGGAGTATCCTTTGTTGGTATGCTGGAAGAGCTGCACGTAGGGATGAGTACCTGGACACCCCAATTTCATAATTATGGCAGTTCAGCAATTACAGTTGCCGTAAATTTAAGCACACTGGACGGAACCTATACCATATCAGCAGGGGATGTATCGATTCCCGCTGGCGCAACTGTGGCCATGAATAGCATTGCCGCTCCCACCATTTATTTGATCGATCGTGAGATTGGTCTTACCCTGGATATTGCTGGAAATCATTCCACGGTTGCCATTCCAGTGCGCACGGTTGCTCCAAATCTGGAAATCAACTTCACCGGAACTGTCAGGCCCCTGCCAGCGGCGGATTTTACCCTCATACTTAACGGTAGTTTTGACGGTATGGATGCTCCCGGTGCAACCATTCATGTCAATTTGACCAGTGTTGCAGAATTTGTGACTTTGGCTGATATTTCAGGTACTGCAACTCTGACTGCTGACGGAGAGATGGTTTTTTCAGATGACTCATTCTCTGGAGCTATTAGCCAGGTAGCCCATGGCAGCCGATTACCTCTGCATTTCAGTTTTTATCTGGAGGATCAACCCAATCCATTTTATCAAAAACAAATAACGGTTATCGTTGGTGTTATCAGCAGCACTGATCCCACACCTCCCCGTCTTAACAATGGCTACTGGGCCTATGATAATACTGATTCTGAGTATCCTGAATTACCCACCTATGTCTGGCAGGATCTTTCTGCCGAAGTTGGGGCAGAGCATTTCACGCTGAGCGATGATGATCATGAACTTATCACCCTGCCTTTCAGCTTCAAATATTATGATGTGGATTATGATATCATGACCATTAATTCCAATGGCTGGGCTGCTTTCGGCTCCGATCATATTGATTATTTCCGTAACTGGTCCATCCCTATGCCCCTGGGACCGGATGCCATGTTGGCCCCTTTCTGGGATGATCTTGATAATGATACACTGGTCAATGGTCAGGAAGTGGGACGTCCCATCCACATGTACACCTATCACGATCAGGTCAATCAGCAATTTATCATTGAATGGCATGCGGTCTGGAATGGTTTTGGGGATCGTAGTTATCTCGAGACTTTCCAGGTCATCCTTTATGATCCTGCCAGCTTTGTGGCTGATGACGGTAATGGTGTGATTGAGTTTCAGTACTATGAGGTCAATGACGTTGATCAGGTCAATAATTACAGTACAGTTGGCATTGAATCACCAGACCAGAATGACGGACTGATGTATGTCTATGCCAGAAATTATGCACCAGGCGCTGCTGATTTGGTGGCGGGTCGGACAATTCGTTTTACCACAAATCCCCCGGAATTTTATGTGCAGACGCTTGATGAAGGCAGCCAGCAACCCCGATCCTTTGAAGTTGGACCAGCCTATCCCAATCCTTTCAACGGTGTAACCACAATTCCATTTACCCTCCTGAAAAGCGGGAGTGTGAGCCTGGAGGTTTTTGACTTGCTGGGTCGCAAACTGGTCTCTGAAGATCTGGCTTTCCAGACGGCTGGTAATTATCGCTATACATTGAACACGCAGGGCTTGTCTTCAGCAGTGTATCTGGTGCGAATAGCTGTTAATGGAGACTATCATATTCAAAAAGTGAC
>JAOZSM010000188.1:0-2348 GCA_029939675.1 Fidelibacterota bacterium | reverse complement strand
TTTTATCAAATTGTTAGATTGCTTGCATTCCCTGACCTTACCACGCTGGCTATATTCTCCGAATTTGGGGAAAGTGTAGAAAGGTAAACCATGCATAAAAATATCCTGAAAATAATCATCTCATTCACTGTGGCAGGCAGTTTGTTCGCTGCCAATAATTCTAGTTTGGAGCAGAAACATCTGACCCTTAAATCATTTGATGCAACTCACTCACTTCTAAGTGCTGTAGATCCTGAATATTCAATTGGTCAGGTTACATATTCAAATGGTGAATTCCAGCATATCGTGTCGGATATGGAAGGCAACATGCGTCTCATCGGTGCCCCTGATCTTCCTTCAACCTCAACCCTGCTGGCTGTACCAGCTACTGGTGATATCCAGGCTGACTATTCTTACAGCAGTTTCCATATCGAATCAAATGTGAATCTGGTTCCTTTTCAGCCGGTACAGGTGGAAAGGCAACAAAACAGCAATAATTTTTCTATTGACAATGAGATTTATGAGCGGGATGCCTGGTTTCCTGAAAATCCGGTTATCGTGCATGATCGCATCACCATGCGTGACCTGAATCTGGTAACTGTGGAAGTGACCCCTTTTCAGTATAATCCAGTGCGGAACGAACTCCGGGTATATGAAGGTCTTGAAGTAGACTTGAGCTATAGCGAGCCATTGACAGCTCCGGAACGTCCCATCTCAAGATTTTTTGAACCGATCTACCAATCCATGGTCCCCAATTCAGCCCTGGTTTTGGAGCCCAACTATCAAACTCCTTGTGTTCTATATATTCATACCAGCAATACAACTGTTCAAATGTTACTCCAATATCTGGTAAACTGGCGGCATGAAAAAGGGTTTGAAGTACATACGATAAGTACTGCCATTACTGGGAGCTCAAATTCTGCAATCAAAAACTATATCCAGACTGCCTACAATACCTGGGAGAATCCACCAGAATTTGTGGTGCTGGTTGGTGATGCAGGTGGCAGTTTTAATGTCCCAACCTGGACTGAAAGTTGGTCCGGTTATGGGGGCGATGGAGATCATCCTTACGTTCATTTAGCCGGTTCAGATTATGTTTCTGATGCTTTTGTAGGTCGTTTACCTTTCGCATCCGTTAGTGAATTTGAGAATATTATCAGTAAGATTTTGAATTACGAAAAGACTCCCAATGTATCCGACCCGACCTGGTTCACCCGGTCGTTGCTGGTAGGGGATCAATCTTCTTCTGGTCTTTCCACTATTATGATTAACCAAAACATCAACGAAATGATGGAATACGGCGGCTATCAAAATAATATTGAAGTTTATAGCGGCTCCTTTGTAACCGGAATCCAAAATGGTATTAATGCCGGTGTTTCTTATTTTAATTATCGCGGTTACCTGGGAATGAGTGGCTGGGGCAATAGTAATACAGCCTCCTTGTCAAATGGTTCTCGTCTACCTTTTGTTACTATTCTTACTTGCGGTACAGGTAGTTTTAGCAGTGATTCACGATCTGAAAGATTCTTACGGGTCGGAACACCAACCGTCCCTAAAGGGGCTATCGGTGCTGTGGGAACAGCGACATCTGGAACCCATACACTTTACAATAATTGTGTCTCAGTTGGAATTTATCATGGTCTCTTTAATGAGAGTATGTACTACGCCGGTATTGCTTTGGAACGGGGACGCTTGAACCTGAATCAGACCTATCCCACCTCCTCCAATAACTATGTCCAGATATTTAGCCATTGGAATAATCTCATGGGCGATCCATCATTAGAATTATGGACCGGTGAACCCATTAATGTCACTTTGGATGTTCCAGCAGAAATTCCAGACAACGCCTCTTATTTGGATGTTACTGTAACCGATCCGCTTGACGCAGGGATTGAAGGCAGCTGGGTAACGCTAACCGGTACGGATGTTTTTGTATCAGCATATTCAGATGCCGATGGTGAAGTGTCTTTGGAATTACCGGCAGTTCTGCCCCCCAGCATGACCTTGACTGTAACAAAACATAACCATCATCCGCTCCAAACGAGCATTACTGTGGCCAGCAACTTTGCTGTGCAGATAGATACTACTGCTCTTAACGAGACAACCGGGAATGGTGATGGAGTATTAAACCCTGGTGAAACAGCCGTACTTGACTGGACCTTTTCTAATCATTCTGATGCAAAGATCTATAATGTGGCCATTGATGTTTCAGGCGAAAATGATACGCCTGTTAGTTTATTTTATGACAGTCTCGAAGTGGGTGAAACCATTACATTAAATACCCAAAGTTTTGATATTGCAGAGAATTTTCCGGGTATGGCCCAGTTTGATGTTGCCATCGATGTTGATGTGGATGGTCTCAGCTTCCT
>JAOZSM010000187.1 GCA_029939675.1 Fidelibacterota bacterium | reverse complement strand
CTTTATAAATGCTACGAAGAAACTCAGTCGAAGACCTAGAGAAGAAGTGGGCGTTTACACTGAACCACCCTAACGACTTGGAGTCTAAGTTCGAGCTCTTTCTTCGCTATAGGTGAAATTGTATATAATGGCCCGGTTAGGGGTTAATTTTTAATTAATAATTGAATGAAATGTTATTAATGCGTCTGGAGTTTTATTTGTAATGGGACGTGCAAATAAAGACAAATGTCTTATATTTATTGTGGTTATGAGAAAAATACTTGCAAATCAAGGAAAATTTAATGCATAAATTCATTCAGTACTGTCTCAGCATCCCAACAGAAACAAGAACTATTGAGTTTAAACGACTGGGAACGAAAAGTGTAGTGCGTAAAGTGTTACGAAGTATTGTTGCAATGTCAAATACTGATGGAGGGTTACTTGTATTTGGGATTGATGATCCTGAAAAAGGAGTAAGTAATGCCAATGACAGGATCTTTGGTATTGAGGAAAACCTTGAAGTATATGATGAGATCGGCAAAGAAATTCGAAATATTATCCCTCCCATAACGGGGATATGGCCACCACAACTGGTTGTCCCATATGATGATGAAAGACGAGTGGCGGGGCTTTTTGTACCCAAAGCAACAGAATCATTCCACTCATGGGGAAACCAAGTCCTTGTGAGGCTTGAAAAAGGTGTGAAGACCCTTTCTCCGGCGGAGATAGTCAAGTTTTCATACATAAAGGGTTTTTCTAAAGCAGATCGAGAGCTGGTTGATGTGGATCTAAGTCTACTAGATACACCTCTTTTGAAAGAGTGGAGCGAGGCACGACAAATAGCTCAGAAAGGTGTTGATGATTTACTATTTCGTACGGGACTTGCGAGGAAAAATGGAGAGGGTGAGTTAAAGCCCACACGAGCTGCGGTATTGTTATTTTCGGATTTTCCAAATGATATTCTAGATGATAAAACAAGCATCAAAATCTCCCAATACACTGGGTCGTTGGAGCGTATACAAGAGACTCCTAATCTTATAGGAGTACCTAAGATTATCAATGGCCCATTAATCAAGCAAATCAGCGAAGCCCATGATTATATTCTCAATATACTTAGGACAGGAGTCAGGATACCATCAGGCTTTGTAACTCAATATCGGATACCTGAACGTTCTGTTAAAGAAGCAGTCACCAATGCAGTCATACATAGAGATTATCACACAAAAAGAGATATTGAAATCCGGATTTTTGAGGATCGTATGGAAGTAATTAGTCCAGGTTTATTGCCATACAATATTACTCCAAAGAATATTGGTCGGGAGAGGGCTGATAATTATAGAAACGATTTATTGGTAAAGCACCTACGCGAATTTCCCTCACCACCAAATTTAGATCAGAATGAAGGTGTAAGAGCTATGAGAGCAGAAATGCATTCAGCAAATATGTATCCACCCCTATTTTGGACATATCCACATTCAGAAGACTCAGTGAGTGTTGTACTATTCAATGAGGAGCGTGCAACAGAATGGGAAAGGGTTGATTCATTTTTACAGAAAAAGGGTGGGTATATTAACAATACTAAAGTCCGTGAGCTGACCGGAATTGCTGATAGATCAAAAGTATCTAGGCTATTGAAAAAATGGGTCGAGAGAGGTTTTTTGAAGCGATATCAACCTTCTACCGGGGGATATAAGAATGTGCGTTATGCTCTCAATGATGATGCGCCCGATCAAAGAGCAATGAATGAGTAAATGTCTCAGTAATGTGCATGAATTGGTGAACATACGGGGAACGCACGTCACTGATACCTCTCAAGTTCCTATATAGCACCATAATCTGAATGTTATAAAAGGATTTCTAATCCGTAGGTCACAGGTTCGAGCCCTGTCCGGAGTACTTAATTGAGACCAGTTTAGCTGGTCTCTTTTGTTGTATGCCCCTTACTAATACAACTGGTATCAGGTAGTTTTGTCTAGTTCAACAAATGGTGGATTTTCCCTGTGGACACAAATCTTGTTTAGTTAGATCAATAAGCTGCACCCGAGAAAAGTCTCAAGCTTCAAGAGAGCGTCAATGAAAACGAAGATTTACAAAACCGAGCCAATCATGATTACTACACCTGGCACGTCAACCAAGCGTGTTAAAACAACCACAAGAATAATTGTATTGCAATATATAATAAATATATTAGCATTATGAATGACATCAAATTTACCTGGGACAAAATCAAGGCAAAAGTAACCAACGTAAACATGGTGTAACATTTGAGGAAGCAACAACAGTATTCTATAATGACTTTGCTTTAGAGTTTTTTGACGAGAGTCATGCACAACTGGAAGAAGATAGATACTTGATGCTCGGGTTGAGTTCAAAAACTAGATTGCTATTAGTTTGTCATTGCCTAAAAGAAGATGAATCAACCATTCGAATCATTTCCGCGAGGAAAGCAACCAAGAACGAGACTACGTTTTACAAAAGGTGAAAACATGAAAAATGAATATGATCTTGGTGCAATGAGAAGCCGCAAGAATCCTTACTCAAAGCATCTTAAAAAGCAGGTTACAATTAGACTTGGGATTGATGTGATTGACTATTTTAAGTCCCTCTCGGAAGAGACTGGTGTCCCATACCAAAACCTGATCAATTCGTATCTTTTGGATTGTGCACAACACAAGAAAAAACCTGTAATGACGTGGTCGTGAGACAGTTCCACGATGGTCTTACAATTGGCCCCATGTTAATAATTAGGCTGACTTACCACCCTCAAACCCAATAATAGCGCCATTCGAGTGTTGAATCTCAAAACATTATCAAAATGGAGACTTTTTGGTGACCAACACCCCATAAACTCTGACATAGCACCAAAGGCCATGTATTTCTAATCCGTAGGTTGCGTCTTCGCTCTCCGAGCTACGCCGATACAGGCACAGGTTCGAGCCCTGTCCGGAGTACTATAATAGTCCCTGTTTGAGGAACTCTTTTTTTGACTACCCCTCACTAGTACAATTGGTATCAGGTAGTTCTCTTGCATAATAGCGACTTCGTTACAAAGAGTTGGTTATTGCACTAAATGAAGTTGTTGTGTGTTGGTTGGGTGGTATGAGTTGGAGTCCAGAACGGTATCTCTCTTTCAGCATTAATGCTACGAAATACGTCGACTAGTTTCGTTATATCACTCCCACATGGATTATATCAATATGATGCAAATATTATAGCCCCTACCAGCTAAATATCAAGACAGACCCATATCCTATGGAGTATTTCACTTTTGGCACAACCTTCACAAAGTTCCCCCGAAAAACGGGTAACTTTCTCTCGCAACTTCCTGGCTATTTTGCTATAATCCATGAGCGCCCTTTCTTTGAGCCCTTTGTTGAGCTCAGTTTTTAGTCGGACATAGGATAGGGCGCTATCCTTTTTATAACAACACGAAGTACCCCCGTTTTTTAACAAAAACAGGCTCCGCCACTTGCGAATACTCGCAAATCCTTACCCACCAATACTTTAATGACTTTTTAACTTAGATTTCGGGGGAACTTCTGTACTGTTAAGGCTTGATTATTGCAAAAGAAAATTTAGGGCTCGATCTGACTTTTATCTTTCTAGATTTGGGTTATGATAATAGGGATGGTTACGGAAACTGTAATCAGTGATGCAAGCTAATTGAGCTGAGAAGGTCTAATTGGAACGAAATAATAGTTTAGTGTACACACCTCCATTTCAGTGGCATTTGTTACGTCTAGGTACTTTGTATCTCTTGTTTGCCTCCATTACTCTTGCCTCAACTACAATAGATAGCTTGGAAGCAGAGCTGGCCAATGCTCAATCAGGGATACTCAGAGTAGATATACTCAATCAACTCGCATTTGAATGCCTTGGGAGTGCATCTGATAGCGCTTTAGACTTCACAATGCAGTCTCTTGATCTTTCCAGAGCCCTTCAGTATGACTTTGGAGAAGCAATTGCGCTTAGCCACAGTGCAAAGATCAACCAGCGACTGGGACAGTTTGCACAAGCTGATAGTATTTTTGATATGGCCCTGAAGCTTTTAGATCAAGTTGAGAATCCTTTGGAGACAGCAAATGTGCTTGTCAACAAAGGTCGCGGGCTTGCAGAACTCCCTAATTTGAAGCTAGCAATTGCCACCTCTAAAAAAGCCCTCAAGCTTTACGATGAACTAAATATAGATTTTCTTTCCTCCAACACTGCAAATGAAATTGGTTATCGTTTCTGGCGAATAGGGGTCTATGATAGTGCACTGGTCTATTACAACAAGTCACTGACACTAAGGGAGCAATTACCCAACAAGCGCAATATCGCCAAGACTATCAATAATATTGGCGTGATCTATTATCAACTGGGCGACTACAATAAGGCTCTGGATTACTATTTTAAATCGTTGACTATCCAACAAAGTATCCAGAATCAATATGGTATTTCACTCATGCTTTCAAACATAGGCAAAGCGTTTAAGGACTGGGGACGCTACAAAGAAGCCCTCTTTCATTTTCGGGAGGCGTTGACCCTTGGCGAATCGATCGGTGACAATAAAGCTATTGCATATTCGTTAAATAATATTGGAAGCATTTATATGGAAATGGGTACGCTTGATTCAGCATTGATCAGTTACGAGAATTCTCTAGATAAGTATACTCATGAGAATGATATCGATGGGATTATATTGAATCTGAATAGCATTGGTGGTTGCTACATGTCAATGGGGAACTATTCAAAAGCATTGCACTATTTGAATCGTGCCTACGAAATGGCCAATAAGATTGGCCATAGATTTGAGATGGTAATAGCTCTCAAATCCATGGGTCAGGTATATCGAAATATCGGTAACAACGAATTAGCTCTCAAACAACTTCAGACCAGTAAAAATATTTGTATTAATATTGGTAAACTTGATCTCCTCAAGGATATCTATCTTATCATTTCCGAGACATACACGGATATCAATGATTATAAAGCTGCTTTAGAATATTTTCAACTTTACACCGAATTAAAGGACCAACTATATGGTAAGCAGGTCGAAAACAATATTGACAAGTTGAAAATTCGATATGAAACAGCTGAAAAAGAAGCTGAGAATATTGTACTAAGACAAAAAGAACAACAGCAGGAAGCCATAATAGACAACAATAGGTTTATTCTGCTTATGGTAAGTATTGCGCTTTTTATGTTAGTTATTATTGCTGCAACATTGTATTACATCACTCGCAGTAGGGCAAAAGCTAACCGACTCCTGAATCAGAGTAAAGAAAAATACCGTCGACTGTCAGAGCAGCTTGCTGAATCAGACAGTATTCGAGAATTACTTCTAGACATCATTACCCATGATTTGAAAAATCCAGCCGGTGTAATATTGGGTCTGTCTGAAATGGCTCGAGAAGAATTTCCAGAAAATGAGCTCATTGAGAGCATTTATACGAGCAGTGATCGTTTGCTTTCTGTTTTGGCAGATACAACAATTTTAAGTCAAGCGGCATTTGGTGAGAATATCCCCAAGGAATCCCTGGACTTAAATAAATTATTAGTAGCAATTGGCGATGATTTTTCTTCAGCTCTGCACACAGCCGATATGACTTTATCTATAGAGGTTCCAGAAGAAATTATTATCAAAGCTAATCCTCTGATCGGTGAAGTTTTCAAGAATTATATCAGCAACGCCATCAAGTATGCCAATGATGGAAAAAGAATTGTCGTTAATGCAGTCTTCGAGCCTGAATCAATTATGGTTCGTGTAATAGATTACGGTAAAACGATAGATGAATCAAATAGGCTTCATATCTTTGAACGCAGGACTCAACTCGACTCGGAGAAAAAGATGGGTAGAGGATTAGGCTTAGCCATAGTCAAGCGAATAGCAACAGCACACGATGGTGAAGTTTGGGTCGAACCCAACAAACCACAAGGTAACAGCTTCTATTTACGTATTCCTCACTAAAATTAGACCAGCAATATTTTAAAAACGAATACCAACTAACCCTAAATGGATAAGGGAAAATATGAGCAAATCAGATGATCTTCAAAAAAAGCTCTCTTATAGCAGAAGCAATTTCT
>JAOZSM010000186.1 GCA_029939675.1 Fidelibacterota bacterium | reverse complement strand
ATAAAAATCACTGAATAATTGGTGTTTGCTGGTGATGGTGAAAACAAACTGGAACGTTTGATACAGGAAAATTTGCTCAAATAGTTTTACTGAGGATAATCCGTTGACAGAGGTGGGGGTGCCAGCTATATTCGCGGGCTTTTTAATAAAGGAGAGAAATCTAATGTACGCGATTATTCAAATTGCAGGGAAACAGTTCAAGGTGAAACCTGGCATGGTCCTGAACGTTCCGACTCTCGATCTTGAACCTGGTAAAAAGGTTAATGTCGAGCGCGTATTGGCTTACTCTGACGGAAAAAATCTTGAAATCGGCACTCCGGAGCTGACTAATGTTGCCATCGATGGGACAGTTATTGCCCATGGTCGCGCTAAAAAGATCATCGTTTTCAAAAAGAAACGCCGTAAGGGATACCAAAAGAAACAAGGACATCGCCAGGGTTTTACACAGATCAAAGTAGAGGGTATTGCACCAGCAAAACCAGATACTAAGAAAAAAGTAGCCAAGGCCGATGCTGAAGTAAAAGCTGAGACAAAGCCTGTTGCAAAAAAGGCTACAGCCGCCAAAAAGCCCGCAGCCAAGAAAGCACCCGCTGCGAAAAAACCAGCCGCTAAAAAGGCTGCAGCTAAACCGGCCGCTGAAAAAGCTGATAAAGGAGAGTAACCATGGCTCATAAAAAAGGTGTTGGTAGCTCCAAAAACGGTCGCGAAAGTCATTCCAAACGTCTGGGCACAAAAGCCTATGGTGGCGAATGGGTTTCCGCAGGTAGCATTATTGTTCGTCAACGTGGAACAGCTATTCATCCCGGCCAGAATGTTGGTATCGGTGGTGATGATACATTGTTCGCTAAGATTGATGGTATTGTAACCTTCGAACGTAAAGACCGCACAAGAAAACAGGTTAGCATCTACCCAGAAGTTTAATCCTGTTTCAAGTACAATCTTTAAAATCCCTCGAGTGATCGGGGGATTTTTATTTTATCCGCCCTGACACCCCGTCTTAACAATGAATACGTAAAAAGATGATGTTGCTATGCCATCATGTCATCCCCAAATTCATGGCGGATACCACGGCATAGTTCAACACACTACGATGGAGTAGAAAACGACACAGGAAGAACGACTCCGGGTTAATTGATAAGCAATAGATTTTTGAACAAATAACTTCTTAGCGACTATCATTATTAGTTGTTAGTAAAATAGCTGTTTTGTGAAATGTAATAAACCGTTAAAACGGTTACAGGTTTCTAAGTGTTGAGAAACCCACAACTTAAGTCGTGGGCTACGAATCATCAAGGATGCAAGGAACCGTTTTAACGGTTTTTAACAGAACTATTGATAAACGAAAACTATAATGTAATAGCCTTGAAATACCCAGGTAACTGGTCCCGGAGGATGTGTGACAAAACCAAACAATGATGTACAAAAACTAAATGAAATGGTCACTGCTTTTGATCGACTAAAGCAGGAATTATCAAAAGCCATCATCGGGCAGGATGCTGTCATCGAACAATTGGTGATTGCCATGCTGGCTCGCGGACATGCCCTGCTGGTGGGTGTCCCGGGTCTGGCAAAGACCCTGCTTATTAAGAGCCTGGCAGAAGTGCTGGACCTGAGCTTTTCACGCATCCAGTTTACACCGGATCTGATGCCCTCTGATATCACCGGTACTGACATAATCGAGGAAGATCATACAACCGGCAAGCGGGAATTCCGGTTTGTTAAAGGTCCGGTCTTTGCCAACATTATTTTGGCAGATGAGATCAACCGAACCCCACCGAAAACTCAAGCAGCCCTGCTGGAAGCCATGCAGGAGCATCGTGTGACTGCCGGTGTGGAAAGTTATGTTCTGGAAGAACCCTTCTTTGTACTGGCCACTCAGAATCCCATCGAACAAGAGGGTACCTACCCACTACCAGAAGCTCAGCTCGATCGATTTATGTTTACCCTGAATGTTGGGTATCCCAGTCGAGATGAAGAGCGGCAGATCGTACGCCAAACCACCTCTGGAGCTACGGTAAAATTGGAGAAGATTCTGGACCGGAAAGCCATCATGGAATATCAGGATTTGATCAGGCGCGTTCCCGTAGCAGAAAATGTCATTGATTATGCAGTAGATCTGGTAAGCATGACCCGTCCAGATACCGAAAATGCTCCAGAAAATATTAAGAAATGGGTGGGTTGGGGAGCTGGTCCCCGCGCTTCTCAATACCTGATCCTGGGAGCCAAAACCAGAGCCGCCATGGCCGGCAATCCCACTCCTTCTATAGAAGATGTTAAGGCAGTTGCTTTGCCAGTACTACGCCATCGAGTATTGACCAATTTCAATGCTGAAGCAGATGGTGTCACCGTGGATGAGATCATCAAAAAACTACTGTAATTGTCCAGCTCATTCCAAGCGTCTTTGCGAGGGAAGTATGACCGAAGCAACCTTTATAGATTACAGAGGTCTTTGCTTGCTGAGTTCTAAGAGTAAGTCGTGAAGAAAAAGTATCATTTTCACCTTTGCTTAAAATGTGTGGAAATCTTGGATTGTGGTTGTGGAAGATAGATTGCCACAGTCGTTTCACTCCTTCGCAAAGACGCTTGATGAACTATTGTGAAAAGGATGGTTTTAAATTGAAGTTTAAGCTTTGGGTCATTTCAATATTTATTCTGGTCAACAGTTTGAATGCCCAGAATATGTGGATGTGGAATCAGCGTACGCACCCGGAATTGACCTGGCAAACTCTGGAAACCAAACATTTCAAGATCCATTATCATCAGGGAATTGAAGAGATTGCTCTCAAGGGAGCAAAAATAGCTGAGCAAGCTTACCAGCCAACCCTGGACCAACTGCAGGTCAAGGATTTCGGTAAAACAGATATCGTCTTTTCAGCAGAAGATGAGGTCATGAATGGTTTTGCCATGCCCTCCAATCAGATCTTTATCTGGGTCAGTCAGAATGATGTTGCTGGCAATTTTGGCGGATCTGAAAAGTGGTTGAAATTGGTAATCACTCATGAATTTCAACATGTAGTCCAGTTTCAGGCCCATCGGACCTGGGCTGGAATATTAGGAGGTGTTACCGTCCCCGCCTGGTGGCTGGAAGGGATGGCTGAGTACATGACCGAGGTCTGGCGGGTCGGTCGCAGTGATTCCAAAATGAAGATCCACACCTACCGCAATACCATGGACCAGCTCAACCCCCACGATGATGGATATGCCAAGGTCTTGTACATGGCCTGGAAATATGGTGATTCAACCCTGGTCAAAATCTCCAAGCATCGACTCTATCTGCAGCAAGACAGTCAGAAATATCCCTATTGGTATAATTTTAACCAGGCTTTTGAGGACGTTACCGGTCAAACTCTAAAGAATTTTAATGATGAATGGCGCCGGGTTATGAATACCTATTACTACGGTTACAAAGCCCAGAAAGAGACCATTGAGGAGGTTGGTAAACCGTTCCCGCTCAAAGGGTTTGCTCAAGTTCGTGCTGCAGCCTTATCACCGGATTCTTTAATGATCGCTGTGGTTGGACGAAAGCAGGCCAAGATGCGGGATTATAGCCTGTACTCAATGACCACTGATTCAAGTCACGCTATTAATGAATTACACTTCGGGCAGTTTACGGGACGCCCAGCCTGGTCACCTGATGCAAAACAATTGCTTATCTCTGAATATCATCGGGGTAAGCACGGATCATTATTAAATGATTTGCGACTCATTGATCTAGAATCAAAAAAAGTACGTTGGATAACCCATGATCTGAGAGCACTTCATCCTGTATTCTCGTTGGACTGCGAGGGCGTTTTCTTTGTGGCGCATCCGGGGGAAACAACTCAGCTTTACTATCAGAATTTGAATTCAGGGAAGCGAGTTCAGCTCAGTCAATTTGTAGGTGATGTTCAAATTCAAAGCCTGGACTTAGCACCAGACGGCCAGCGCCTGACCTTCATGATTCAGGAAGTTAACGGGGATGTCAATATCGCCATCATGGGCATTGATGGTCAACAGTTCCAGAAAGTAACCAATGATCCGGAAGAAGATCTGGATCCGGTTTGGACTGCAGATGGACGGGCTATTGTTTTTACCTCCTATCGTAACTCAACCCCTAATCTTTACCGGATTGACCTTGATAGTTTAAAAATGATTCAGATGACCGATGTTGCGGAAGGGCTCTACTCCAGACAACGGCTTCCGGGAACGGATCAAATTATTACGGCCACATTAGGTGATGTTGATACAGTCAGAATTAGAACTATTGAAAGTGGCCGGGTAGCACCAGCGTTAAGCTTGAATATTCGTGATCCCTTTAATGCTTGGCGGACTAAATCACCTGATATTGCCATTCCTGAGATCAATTATGAGTTGGATCTGTCAGAAAGTAGTGTCCGTCCCTATCGGGCTCGTAAAACCATGCGCCCCTTGCTCCGTATGATCTGGCCGGATGTTGAAGGCATATTTGGTTTGGCCGTTTACATGGATGCACTTGGAAAGCACCTGCTGCAAGGTGGGGGCGTGATAAACTGGTCAGGGGAAATAAGTGGGGGCTATTTCAGTTATATCAATTTACAATATTTGCCGCATCTAAATTTTTTCGGGACAAAAAATATAGCAATAGATATTCGCCATTCAGCGCAGTTTGGATTTATTGAGTATAGAAATGGGGCTGGTCTGGCATTTGACATCCCAATGAATACCGGTTTTTCCCTTTCTGCAAATCATACACTGCAGGGCAAGCTTCAGGCTGTTTCCAGAGAAATACTTAAATTTGATGAATACATAGATCCTGAATCAGGTAATATTGTTCCAACTCCGACCACGCAGGAATTGAACATTGGGTTGACTTATCTGTGGAAATCACAGAGACCCCATGCAGACAGGTATTTCTTACCCCGGAATGGCTCTGGAATTTTAGCTCACATTGAGAAAACTATCCCATCGATCTGGGGTGACAATGATCATACCCAGTACTGGGTGGAAGGCTTTTTTAACTACGGTATTCCCAAGCTTCCAGTTGTCCTTTATAGTCGTTTAAAATACGCCGGGCAGCAAGGTTCAATTCTAGTCCAGGATGAACTCGGCTTTTCAGAGGCGGCTCCCCTCTATTTCTCTACAGCCTATATGACCACGATTAGAAGTGCCGGTATTTTTGATGCCACAGAGTCCTATGGTTTGAGGGGTCAAACCGGGCACTATTCAGGCAGTGATCTGGTATATTCTACAACAGAATTACGGATGCCCTTATTAGAGAAGCTGCCCGTTAATATCTTAGGCTTGGGCCTTCAAAATCTTACTGCAGCCCTGTTTTTTGATCTTGGCTATCTTCCCCAAACTGAAACTCAACTTAATACGTATGGGGCAGAGCTCAAATTTGATCTTACATTGATTAATATGCCACTAATAACTCTGGCTTTTGGACGGGGTGGCAATAGTGATTATTGGAGCCAGAAAAATAACGAAGAGTACGTCCCTGCCTTTTGGGATGATCATTATTTGCGGCTGGCGCTTGTGAATCCATTTTAGCCTAAGAAACAAGGACGTTGAGCTCCGTCGAAACGACCGGTCCTTGGTAGGGGTTTTGAGTTTATGAGTTTCTGGGTTTGTGGGTTCAATGTTGTGTAGTGTTGATGGTTGGTCATGAGGAGCGGAGCTTGAAGCATATCAGGTGCAATAAATGTTGGATCAGGGGTACTAATTAGTGTCTGTCTACAAAGTTGCTGTTTCCAAAAAATACAGGAAACCATTGAAATGGTTATAATTATCCGTAAGTGTATAGCAGCCCACGACTTAAGTCGTGGGTTTCTGGTTCGACTATTTAAGGAGAACCGTTTCAACGGTTTGTTCCCAGACATTAAGGACAGGCTCTAATTATTGTTTGGAAAACAGCTCAAATTATTAGTATGATGAAAAGTGAAATTAAGTAAAGAATGGCAAACGATAAATTAAAATATTTAAACCCCCGCACCCTGGCAACCCTGGCTAATATGCAGCTCAGGGCTCGTATGGTGGTAGAGGGTTTCATTGTCGGCTTGCATAAAAGCCCCTACCACGGATTCTCCGTGGAATTTGCTGAGCACCGGGCTTATGGACC
>JAOZSM010000185.1 GCA_029939675.1 Fidelibacterota bacterium | reverse complement strand
GGTCGCAAAGTGGGATTCAATGGGTGGCCCAGTGGATCTGGGGACAACCCATTGCACGATCTAGCTTGCCAGGCGACTGGTGATAGAAGCTACATATTGAAAGTGGTTTTCCTTTAGCCGAATAGACTTAGTCTTAGATCTTGGAGCCCGTTTATCAGCCAGTTTGATCTGGTAAGACAGCGATCCAAGCACTGACTTATTTCTACCCCCAGGACCGCGAATAAGGGTCGGAGTCGAATTTTGGATTGAATGATAGCGCATTTTAATTCTCTGAGTTTATCCTTTTATTGGGCTAAAGCCCCTTCACTATAGAAGTTGTGTACACCCTTCCCCGAAGGGGAGAAATGTGAATAGCCACGGATGCAATTCGTATTGTTAAACGCCTTTCCGTTTTCGGCCTACGGACTTCACCGGGACAGGCAGAGTTTGCTAATGCGTTATTGCAACTACGGGTTTCACCCGTAGCTATTTATGTTTAATCCCTTCGGGATTCCTTCTTGTAAACTGTTCTGATTTCTAACCTATGGATCATGCTTGGTACTGCCTTAGCAAACCAACCACAATTCCCTTGAGGGCAAACTCATCATCTTCCTCGATTTGAATGGGTTTGTATTGACCGGATTTGTTGCAGGGACGCAAAGTTACGCCACCGGGATACAGGTCCAGCTTTTTGACTGTGGCCTCACCATTAATGGTTGCCACTACAATTTGCCCCGTATTGGCCTTGACCTGGGGCTTGACAATAATGACATCTCCATCTTCAATATTGGCATCCATCATGGAATCTCCCCGGACGCGCAAGGCAAAGTTATTGGTTCCCTTCAGAAGATAGCGGGGAACTTCCACCGGTTCAGGGACCTCGATGGCTTCAATGGGAATACCGGCAGTAACCACACCTAAAATGTTGAGGACCATGGTTTCCCCTACCAGACCGGTGAGCCTGATATTACGGGCAGTATTGCTTTTATCAAACCCGATGTAGCCCTTTTCCCGGAGGATGTTCAATTTCTTTTGGATGGAAAAATTAGACCCCAGACCAAAATATTCTCGAATCTCAGCAATAGTCGGCGCCATTTGATGGCTTTGAATAAACTGAGCAAGGTACTCGTAGAGCTCGCGTTGCTTTTTGGTCAGCACTGTCCCCCCCCATGGGCTGCACCAACGCATGGAATAACATTTTGGGTCTCGCCATATCGTGCAGCAGGTGAAGCATCAGACTGGATCAAGCGATGCCTGGTAGATCTTCTGGTGCTGCTGGCAGGAATTATTTCAACAAGGTCAAAAGTTTCTATCAGATATTGGGTCAATCGTTCAGCGCGATCAAATTTTCCATAGTTTTGATGCATTTCACCTCCCTGTTCTATTTGCTAATTTTCATTCGCTTTAATATAGGTGTACAAAAGGTGTATAGCAAGAAAATGATACCTTTGGGCAAAAAAAACGCCCTGCAATGACTGCAGGGCGTTTTTTTTAACTTTAGCCCCAGAGAGGGCTTCGGCGGGCTCAGCCACCGTCTCAGGAAACCGAATAGATAGTAAAGGAGCTTAGTTAAATTCGATGGAAACGATCCGGCCATTCATGTCAAATACAGCAACGCCGTTGTCGTAGAGCCAGACCTGATTTGTATCATCCACAATATAGCGTTCGATGGGGTCGCCATATTGACGGTAGATCCGCTCCTGGTCAGAGCCCTTGATCAGGACTGGTGGTGCTTTTCCATCCGGTCCTATGGGAGTAGTTGGTCCCAGCTCTTTTACCAAAGCCAATTCCAGCTCCATCGCTTCCAAATTACTGACTAAAGAGTCCAGCTGGGCTTCCATTTCAGGTGAGACACCTTTGCCACTGGCCGCAACAGCTCTTTTCAAGATCTTGATCTGCTTTACGATAACCGGAATTTGCTTACCCAGTTTGCCTTGATTCCTTTTGAGAGTGGCTACATCCTTCTCCAGGGATTTGATCTTTTTGATAGCCATCTGCTGGAAACGCTCATTTTGATCAAAGAGCGTCTTCAGTTTCTCATCAACTTCTGTGGAGGGTGCGTTAGATGAACAGTTCCACATCAATAGGGATGCTATGGACAACAGAATAATAAGTTTAAGTGATTTCATTTTTATGATCTCAATGTTTTATACCAATTTAGAACTGCAATTAGTATTAATTCATTTCCAATATTTTAACCGTAAAGAACAATGGCATGGTTGACAATGTCCGTCACTCCAATAGTAACTCAAAATAGCTAAATATTTTGCAATGCCTCGATTTTTTTGATCAAATCAGCACGACCTTTGTAAGTGCTCACATCAACCGAAAAGGTTTCGTCCAGTTTTTGAACCCAGGTTAACGCAGCACTAAAATTACTCTGGGCATATTGGGATGCTGCTAACAGAATAATGATATCACTATAATTGATCCGCCAGTCATGGGAAAATTCAAATACCGGTCGAAAAGTATACAGTTCTGTCGCTCTAGTGATGGCCCTACTGTAATCACCAATTACCTGATAACTAAGGGCCAGTCCCGCCAACATCTCAAAGCGAACCTGGCTACTATCAACCGTGATATAGTCAAGACCTTCACTGAAATATGTAATAGCTGTATCCGGGCTATTGAATTCCACAAAACACCAACCAGAGCCATTGTAGCCATCGATATAGAGTGAGTCCATATCCAGACCTTCCTGAAACTCAGCGTGGGCACTTCGAAAATCCCGTTCAGCATACAGGGTCCAGGCATACTCGACAAAATCGTCTGCTTCCGGTTCGATACGCTCCCGACAACCCAAAAAGATGGTTAACAGAACCAGTGCCAAAATCATTGTTATTTTTCTCATCTCAACACCTCCTACCTGAGAACCAGCATTTTAACAGTTTTAATATAACCTTTACCTGTGACCAACCTGGCTAAGTAGATCCCACTACTCACCTGTTTCCCTTGTTCATCCAGGCCATTCCAGGTGATGGAATAACTACCCGGCTGAAGTTGATCACGAACAAGATTACGGATTTCCTGACCCCTGATATTGTAGATATTGAATTCAATATTCTGATTGATTCCGTCCAGGAACCCAATATCGAAGTCAATGGTCGTACTGGGATTAAACGGGTTGGGATAATTCTGAGTCAGTTGACTCCGCTCCGGAACAATTATGGTCCGCGGTCCCAGTTTGAAAGCACCCATGCGTTCTGACCAGGCGCTGACCCTTTCACCATCATTCATTGAGGGTAATTCAATATATTCCCCATTCACATCTTGAATATAGATGGCCTGCTGTTCTTCAGATGCGGGCATGCTAATTAGAACGGGATCAGCCAAGATCATTCCATCACTAAGTACTTTATAACGGGCATTATCAGCTAAACTGAGGACGGTATCGAGGATGGCCAGTTGTGAAGTGTGACTAACACTATTTACCGCTCCCTGAATCTCGAACTGTTGATCAGGGCTACGAGCCAGCCAACCCATATCAGGCTTGGCCAAACTAACTGACATGCTCGTTGTAATCGTAGTGTCACCTACCCAGTTGGAGGCATAGAGTTCAAAAGTTTTCAACCCCTGATTGGGTATTTCGATAGTAGCCAGATAAGTGAATACTCCCACAGTATCGATTTCCAATGCTTCACCGGCAAGACTTAAAGTCAGGGTATCGACCATACCCAGACTATCAACGATCATCATCTCATAAAAACCCGGATAAGCTGGATTCTTATAAAAAGCCAGAACAGGTGCTGGTATATCGAAAATACCAACAGAGATCGTCACTGAGATCGTGTCCTGCAAGGGATCATTGGTGGCTAGTCGTAAAACACCCCCAAAACTGCCAATAGTTGAATCTGCCGGATTTATGTTAAAGCTGATAGCAGAACTATCCTGATAATGAATAGTACCGGATTCAGTTAGCATGGTTAACCACGAAGGTGCATCTGCCCAAGACCAGCGCAAATTAGTCAGACCTAGATTTTTCAACGTAAATAGGGTGTCTATAGCTCGATTGCGTTGCATCTCAACTGCAATACTATTACTACTTAATGCCGCTGAAGCTGCTGATGTAGTAAATTCAAAGACTACAGAAGTATCCGAGATATCTTCTGGATCAAGGGCATGTACAAACCACTCTACCACTGAAACCGGATAGTCCATGACTGAGACATCAACAATCAGGAAAGTATCTGTGATCGCTATGACTGTATCATAATCCTCACCCAGCATGGTAATTTCATAGCTTACCGGATCATCCTCAATATCAAAAGCTGCTGTCCAGCTAAAAGTGAGAAGTAAGCTGTCATCCGGGACCAGTTGAGTGCTGTCAACCGGTAAAAGCAGGGTTACTGGCTCTGGAGCATCATTTACATTCAGAACTGTTAAAGTACTTACAACTGAATCCTGAAGTCCCAGCAAATCAGTAACATAAGTAGCAAATATATGTTCACCCACTGCAGAATCAACGGGGGTCCAGGAGAGCATACCGGTAGAGTCAACGCTCATCCCTGCAGGTGCACTATAACCCAGAGAATAGATCAAACTATCCCCTCTTGATGTCTCGAAATCAGGATCAGTTGCCAGATGGGCATAGGTGAAAAGAGAATCTTCCAGAGTTGTTGTATCAGCTGCAAATGTGAAAATCTCTGGTGGTGAGTTAATTATAAACTGGAAAGTATCCAGAGTAGCAGATGCTTGACGATTACTGGCACTATCTACTGCTAATAAACGCATGAAATAGTTCTCATGGCTTGATAAAACATCAGCTACAATGCTATAATTCCAAAGACCATCAGCAGCATCAATATCCATTCTTAGAGCGGTACTATCTGAAACCCAAGCACCCCCATCCCAGTACAGGTTATCGGATTCACGACTGAGATCAAGCCAAAGTGTATCTACTCCGGACAGTCCATCTGAATAAGTACCACCAAAGGAATTCACAGCTTCCCAATCATCAATGAGATAATATTGATCAGCCAGATTTACAGAAGTAGGCGATTCAAGATCAGCAATAATTGCCTCGGTACTCAATATATCTGATACATTTCCGGCTGCATCTTGAGCTCTAACGTTGATGTAATATTCTTCGCTATGACCATAAACAAGCATTGTATCTTTGAAGGTTGTATCAACATTCATCCAATTAATGTAAATACTACCGCCAGGTGCATCTCCGACAGAATACTCATACACGGCCAGACCACTTGCCTCATCACTAAAACCGCCCCAGGCTGCGAATAAGGAATCCTCAGCGTTAATAAAGGGATCTTCAGTTGTGGATTCAGAAATAAATGCACCAATTGAAGGAGCGGTTTGATCAGTGAGAATCCAATCTTCAATGATGGCTCCAAGCGTGTCATTACCACGACCATCTACCATCATCACCCGCAGATCAATGAGTAAATTCTCACCAAATCCCGGCAGTGCTTCCAAAATAACAGAATCGATACTGGCTGTAAGCTCAACATCATTTGGGGATACCATGTAGATTGGATCGCTCAGGTCTGTAAAGGCTATTTCTGCTCCAATTCGGCCTTGAATCTGGAAATAACCATCGATCAGAGAGGTATCTCCCGCCAATGTTGCCAGAGTTGCTACAGTAACATTGATGCCCGTGTTAGAGGCATTCCAAAAACCTGCAGCAATAACATTTCCAAGTGTTGTTGTATCAGTAACAACCGGTAACTCAGGTCCCTGTAGATCAATTGTAAGCTCATTTAAGCTTGGGTCACCTTCTGTCTCATTCCCGGCGTAATCAAGTAGGCCGGCGGTAGCCATGAGCAGATGGTTCGGACCATAATCAGCTAAGGCATCGAGTTGAAGTTGATCAAGTGTTAAGGTTAGATTTGTCCCGATTTCAGATATCACAACAGTATCAATATCTTCAAAAGGCGCTTGTACAAATGTTTCCAACCCTAGATCCGAAAGCGAAATCTTAAGTATGGCTCCGCCATTTAACAGACTGGGATCGTCAGCGATTGGAACTTCAAGGGAAATTCCTGAATTTGTATTGTTATAGGAATTTTCAATAACTGTCTCCCCTGTTGCGACCAAAGCACCACTTGCAAATGGTGCTGGTGGAGCAGTACTTTGCACTGACATTTGCGTTCGTGCCCCC
>JAOZSM010000184.1:3065-6128 GCA_029939675.1 Fidelibacterota bacterium | reverse complement strand
TATTGTTATCAGTAGCCCCGGGTTTCAACCCGGGGGATTGCGAAACATCCACCAGCCTCTGAAGCATGGGGTAATTGATAAGCCATTATTATTCAAGTCTTTGCACAAACTCTACAGGTCAGATCACATTTTATTAATTATTTTACATCTGTGTCAATCAGTGTGGATCTGTGGCAAAAAAATGTTTTCCCATTATGACCAAACTGGAACTGCAATTGGTTAAACATATTTTGTCACTTTCCGGACTCCGTATACTCCAAACAAAAGTTAGCTTGACTCAACTTTCTGAAAGGGAATAATATGCCAAATAAATTTGTGATCATCGGGGGCGATGCTGCCGGTATGAGTGCCGCCAGTAAGATCAGACGCATGCAGCCCAGTGCTGAAATGGTGGTTTTTGAAAAAGGCGACCACATCAGTTTTGCCGCCTGTGGAATACCCTACTGGATTAGCGGAGTGATTGACGACGGCCGTAAATTGCAAGTCCTGACACCGGAAATCGCCAGGAATAAACGTGGAATAGATGTTCGGACTCAGCATGAAGTGACCCACATTGATCCCGGTAAAAATAAAGTGAGTGTTACAGATTTAGCTACGGGAAATATTTTCGAAGAATCCTATGACGCCCTGCTGATTGCCACCGGTGCCCGGGCAGCAAGACCACCCATCCCAGGGATTGATAATGCAGGAGTTTTTACTCTGAGAAGCCTGGCCGATGGACATCTAATCAATAATTATCTCGCAGATAACCAGATCAAACATGCCACGATCATTGGCGGCGGCTACATCGGTTTGGAAATGGCTGAAACCTACCGTCAGCTCAATATTGCTGTGACCGTAGTTGAAATGCTGGATCAGATTGCCCCTACCTTTGATAAAGATATTCTGGAAAAAGTGACTGAGCATGTCGTAGAGAATGGCGTGGATCTGCGACTTGATACCCGGGTGAATGCCATCGAAAAAACTGACAAGCTGGTGGTGAAAACCTCCGCTGGTGATATCCCCACAGATATGGTTATTGTTTCAACCGGTGTCAGGCCAAATTCTGAATTAGCACAGGCAGCCGGCATTACTTTGGGAAAAAGTGGTGCCATTACCATTGATGCTAATATGCAGACCAGTGTTCCCAATATCTACTCCGCTGGAGATTGTGCCGAGCACAAACATCTGGTTCTGGATGAGGATATCTGGATCCCGCTGGCCCCTTCAGCCAACAAAGGCGGTCGGGTCGCTGGTGAGAATATGGCAGGACAGGCAACTCGCTTTCCGGGCATCCTGGGGACGGCTGCAGTCAAAGTTTTTGATTATACCATTGCTCAGACCGGGCTAACTGAAAAACAGGCTGAACAATCCGGAAAATATGCTGAGATCACTACCGCAACCATTACAGGTGGCAGTCGGGCCCACTACTATCCTGGTTCTATGCCAGTAACCATTAAGCTTGTTGTGGAGCAATCCACCAAGCGACTCCTGGGTGCTCAGATCATCGG
The DNA here is from genome assembly GCA_029939675.1 of Fidelibacterota bacterium. GTDB lineage: Bacteria > Fidelibacterota > UBA8477 > UBA8477 > JABMPR01 > JABMPR01. The sequence goes on along the minus strand of JAOZSM010000184.1, from coordinate 4,638 downwards.
CAAAGCAGACGTGGCAAAACGGGTTGATGTACTGGCCACTGCCATCACCGCAAAAATGACAGTTGAAGATATTGGCATGCTGGATCTAACCTACGCACCGCCAGTATCCCCAGTCTATGATCCCATCCACGTCGCAGCCAATGTCGCTAATAAGTGAGTTATACCATATTCAGTTCAAGATGCGCTGTGTAGATTCGAAATATTTTACTTTTTTACAATCTTCATATTTTTTGCATAGCCGTAGCTATGGATAAAATATTAAGTGCAGTTAAAGGGTTAAAGATGAAGAAATTACGGACAGTATGGAACTGAATATGGTATTAGATGTTAGGTGTAAAGACAAGGCACTGCCTTGTCTCTCTAAGAGATATAATAAAATAAGTAGTACTTCCTATGGTACGAATACACTTGATCCGTGGTTAAAAGGAAAAGTAAATGATAAACAAAGCAATGCTCATCGAGGACCTGGTCCAGGAATATCCAAAACTAATTGGTCCCCTGAAAACGGAAGGCATCGTTTGCCTGGCCTGTGGTGAAGCACTCTGGGGTACCCTGGAAGCCCAGGCCATAGAAAAAGGCATTACCAATATCGATGAGATCGTCGAACGCATGAATACTATCCTGGAGGGGGCCGATGCCGCTCCTGAGACAAGGGCCCAAATAAAAATTGATCCAGCCAAGTTACCCTGAGTAAGCACATATTCATTGGGACTGAAACTATGTTTTAGGTCATCAGCTTGTATATTGTTGGTATTAACAGAATTTAATATGTAAAGGTAAAAAAATATGTCTGAAGTAAAAATACAACAACTCAAGGGAGCTTCATTTGCCGCCAGAGGGCCATCTGGCCACTATGTAATGATGGACGGAAATGAAAAAGTAGGTGGTGTGGATGGAGCCAGTCGGCCCATGGAAATGCTGCTGTTCGGTCTGGGTGGTTGTACTGCTGTTGATGTGGAAGTCATCCTGAAAAAAATGAAAGTCCCGGTTGAGAATATAGAGATCGATATTTCAACTGAACGGGCTGATACACATCCCAAAGTCTATACCAAAATAGAAATGATCTTTCACTTCTATGGCCAGGATCTTAATCAAAAAAAATTGGAGAAAGCCGTTAACCTTTCCAAAAATAACTATTGTTCGGCCAGCGCCATGTTGGGTAAAACAGCCGAAATTACTGCAATTATCGAGAATCATAATACTGCATGATCTACCGCCTGGTAGCCTACTCGCTAATCCTGCTGGGGATTAGTGGTACCATCTATATGGGGGTGGAAGGGATTTATGGGGATAGTTATGATATTCCCTCAATCAGTTTTGAGTCGTTTAGCCGACAGCTTAATGACTCCAGCGCCTATATTTTAATTGATGTGAGAACCAAGGCCGAAATCGATACGGCGCCTGTTCCCTGGGAAAACACGATTCATATCCCACTGTTGACCCTTGAGGAAAGATGTATCGAATTAACAGAATTCAAGGACCAGCCGCTCATGCTCTTATGTCCCACTGGAAATCGCTCCCGACAAGGAGCCCGCATCCTCCGCCTGGCCGGGTTTGATGCCTACTACCTGGA
>JAOZSM010000184.1:0-2965 GCA_029939675.1 Fidelibacterota bacterium | reverse complement strand
TAAGTCCCCTCCTGGGAGGGGTAAGGGGTGGGTTAGATTAAGCACAGACTTGAATTAGTATTATATCAGTTGTACGTTCCAGATGACGCCAGCTTACTTTAACTATTAATTTTTTTGCGAGGAGTGAAAAAACAGAATAATCCCTTGTTTACTAGTAACCCAACAAGAGGGATCGCCGCACTCCTTTCAGTCGTTCGCGAAGACGTATTGTGCGCACCATGAGGTGAATCTGGTATTAGTGACATTCGCGTCTAAATCTTAGGAACCAGTCAAAAAGAAAGACATTATGAATAAAAGATACATAAAAATGTTATCAGGTTTAGGGGTGGGAGCAGTCCTTGGTTTTGCATACTACTACTATATTGGCTGCGCTTCGGGTACATGTGCCATCACATCAAATCCGTACATCAGTACTGCTTACGGAGCCATGATCGGGCTGGTCTTTATTTGGCCGGAAAAAGAAAAGAAATCAGGGAGTAAAGAGAGCGATGTTGAAAATGCCGATTAAAATATTGATTTTTATTTTGTCAATTGTACCCGCCTTGCTGTTGGGCCAGACCAATAATTTTGAATTTGTCCAGTACGATACTGCCTATGTGGGTAGCGAAGATTTTATCATTCAGCATGGTGATGTCCTTAATTTGTCAGCGACACCCTTATTTCTCACAGTCACCCGGGTGGAGCATCAAAAACCAGCTACATGGAGCACTTCGTTTTGCTTTAATGGCCATTGCCTGCCACCCTTCATTGAAATTGATACCTCTACCGTGCTGGTTGGTGATACTGCTGCATTCAGCCTGGATACCTGGCCCTATAGTGAACCGGGCATCGGTGCCTGGACCATATTTATTGCTGACTCGGCCACCATGGAGGTTGATTCAGCCCACATAACCATAGAATTTGTTACCGTATCTGTTGATGATGAGATTTCCATACCAAAAGCTTTCAGCTTGTCGAATATCTTTCCCAATCCCACCAACGCCTGGATTAATTTCAACCTAAATGTGGAGCACTCCGGGCAGTATTCCATCATACTGCATAGCCTGGATGGCCGGGAAATTGTCACCCGTGACTATTCTCTGAGAGCCGGTATTAATCAATTGCAGTGGGGGATGCATGACTTGCCCTCAGGTAACTACATCATCAGCGCCATCAGTGCAGGACGCAGAGTTTCCAAACAGATCGTGGTGATCAAATGATGCGGATTTTACCCCTGCTGTTGATAGTAACTTTGGTCTTTGGTCAGGAAAAGAACGTACCTCAGGTCAAACTCAAAGATCTGAAAAATAAAACTCAGAGTCTGGAAAAGGTTCTGGATGGAAAACTCACGCTGATCAATTTCTGGGCAACCTATTGTGTACCCTGTCGTAAAGAAATGAAACACCTCAATCGGATCAGTACGGCCTATACCGATCAAAATGTTCAGGTAATTGGCATCTCAATCGATGATTCCCGCACGGTTGGCCGGGTCAAATCCCTGGTGAGATCCCAAAAGTTGAATTACACGATCCTGCTGGATACCGAACAGAAGCTTTACAAAAATTTCAATACCTCTGCCATGCCTTTTTCAATCCTGGTCAATCCAAAGGGCAGGATTATCTGGCAGCATACAGGCTATATTCCTGGTGACGAAGCCAAAATGGAAGCCGAAATCCAGAAAGCCTTAAAATCCCAGGTAAAAGGTTAACTTGAATTTTTGCTGACTTTCTTTAGAACAATCCTGTTTATCTGTCTCCCTCTGGGCCTCTTTGCTGAAGGGGTCACCTGGAATATTGGAATTTTATCCAACCTGGGACAGGGCCAGCAGGTCGGGTTAGATTATAACTATGTTGAAAATTATTTAAGCAGCTCGGTTGAGGCTGGAGACTGGTACCTTGATCTGAGGTTAGAATACAGCGATCCGCCAGAGTATGGTTTTCAATTTCAGGGACTTGATCGACTTCTGATGAGATATACCCGTGATGCCTGGTCGCTGGAAGTCGGTGACATATCTGCAGTTTTTGGTCGTGGCTTAGCCCTGAATCTTTACGAAGACCAGGCCATTGATTTTGATAATCAGCTCAACGGGTTGCGTTTGACTGCAGCACTGTTTGATAATTATGAGATCGATATTATAGCGGGACGGAACTCTGATTATCGATTTTATTCTCCCAGCTCAGATCTGCGAGAGCCGGATGGGGCAGCAGCCTATGAACTTGCCGGAGTAGCAGGATCCCTGAATAGTGAATCTGGATTATGGACCATATCCCCCTATTTAATTGGCAGTCGCCTGAGATCGGACTACCTGTGGCGGGAGATTGATCCCCTGGCCGGTGCAATCATCAGCGATACAGTCAGTCAAACCATGCACGTGATCCAGGGGGGCTGGGGACAATCCTTGTATGGCGATTCCTGGGATCTGTATCTGGAATACAACAACACCTGGAAAGCATTTGACTATCCTCTGGTAGCACAGAATATCCTGCAAACTGCCGACGGTCTCATTTTACAGAATAGTTCACGCAGCTACACGGATGCAGGCCAGGCTCTGAACCTGCAGCTAAACTGGTTTCCGGAGTGGTTCACCGTCATGGCTGAGTACAAACGCTATCTGAATGGTCCCGAAACGGCAGCAGATAAGCGCAATGCTCTGCTTTTAGCTTCCAAACCATTACCCTGGCAACTGGGGCCTACCGGTATCCGCCAACACGATATAAGCCTGTTGGGCAATGTCACCCACCCGGTAGACTATGGTGATGAACTGGGCTGGAATGTGGAACTGCGACGTACTATTAATGATGAATGGGCTGTAATTCTGAATGCCGCTCAAACCTCACAGGCCAGAGACAGTCGTGATCTGGACCAGTCACCTGGATTTTTTCCGGAACAGGACATCACGCGTAATCCCTGGCAGGAATATTTTACTGAAATCGAATATGCTGGAGAGACTCTTTCGCAACGCATGTTCATTGCCTATACCCGGTCG
>JAOZSM010000029.1 GCA_029939675.1 Fidelibacterota bacterium | reverse complement strand
CCGTAATAATTGAACCCCCGTAATAATTGAACCCCCGTAATAATTGAACCCCCGTTGTGAATGAAATTTACACACCCAAAAAAAAATTAAAAACAATTACCATTATTAACAGTGTGCAGTGTTTTAACAGATAAATTGCTTGTCATTATTTAGTACGAAATGTATCATGTTTGCTGTAAAAACGTGGGGTAGAACAAGGAAGGCAAAACCTTCAGTTGTTTTCTACTCATACCCAAAACCAATAAAATGTAAATAAAAAAAAGGGATAAATCTTGGCTCAGATATTCCCCAAATGGACTAACAAAGCACCAACATATGTGCTAGTAGGCATTATTTTGATCGCTGTCATCAGCTTCATGTTGATAGATTATTATGCTTCTCCCATGTATACTGATGTTGGTTATCGTCCCAATCAACCCGTTCCCTACAGCCATAAAGTGCATGCCGGGGACCTTGGTTTAGATTGTCGTTTTTGTCACACCGGCGTGGAGACCTCTCCAGTTGCTGGTTTGCCACCGACCCAAACCTGTATGAACTGTCATAATATGATCAAGGCAGATAGTGAAGACATAAAGCTCGTTCAAGAAAGCTTTAAGAGTGGATATCCCATGCAGTGGGTTCGGGTTCACAAGTCTCCGGACTATGTCTATTTTGATCATTCTGCCCACATCACTGCCGGTGTAGGCTGTGCCAGTTGTCATGGTCGTATTGATGAAATGGAAATTGTCTCACAGGAAGAACCTTTGAGCATGGGCTGGTGTCTCACCTGTCATCGTAATCCCGATGATCACCTAAGACCTGTTAGTGAAGTAACCAACATGAGTTGGACTCCACCTGCCAACCAAGCTGAGTTTGCAGCCAAACAAAAAGAGCTGTTAGATATCAAAGCTCCCATTACAGACTGTACAGGATGTCACCGATGAGTACTACAAAAAACACCAACGACCAGGGTAAAGCCTACTGGCGCAGTCTGGACCACCTGGCTGAGACTCCTGAATTCAAGGAGCTGGCCCAGCGTGAATTTCCAGAAGGCGCGTCTGAGCTGACCAACCCTGTTTCACGTAGAAAATTTTTAACTCTAATGGGTGCCTCAATGGCTTTGGCTGGCTTAACCAGTTGTCGCCGCCCCGTTGAGAAGATCATTCCTTATGTGATTAAGCCGGAAGAAATTATTCCAGGTAAACCCCAATATTATGCTACCAACATGCCTTTCGGAACCGAGTTCTTTGGGCTTCTGGTTGAGAGTCACGAGGGTCGCCCAACCAAGATTGAAGGAAACAAGAATCATCCCGCCACTAGAGGCTCTTCAAATGTCTTTATGCAGGCTGAAATGCTCAACCTCTACGATCCAGATCGCTCACAGGTTGTTCGGAGAAACGGTAAAAACTCTAACTGGAATAATTATCGAGCGTCCTGGAAAAAGGAAGCTGAAAAATACGCCGAGAATGGTGGCGAAGGCTTAGCCATATTATCAGAAGGCTTTAGCTCTCCCTCCATGATGCGACTTGCTAAAGCGTTTGCCCGGAAATACCCCCAGGCACAATGGGTCACTTATGACAGTGTCAGTGATGAGAATATCTATAATGGTCTCAATGCTGCAACTGGTTATATGGCCCGTCCCAACTATGATTTTACTGCTGCAAGCGTTGTGTTGTCGCTGGATGCTGATTTTCTGCAGATGGACAGCAACGATATTCAATACTCAAGAGACTTCACTTCTCGCCGGAAGGTTCAGTCTGAAAAAGACAGCATGAATCGTCTCTATGTTGTAGAAGGGACCTATTCTATTACAGGTGGCATGGCTGATCATCGCCTCCGGGTTCAGAGTGGACAAGTCGGGATGTTTACTGCCGCTCTGGCAGCTGAATTAAGTGCTCAAGGTCTTGGACTGACAGCACCGAGGGTTAATTCTGAATTTGATAAGAAGTGGCTCAAAGCAGTTGCCGCTGACTTGATTGCCAATCAGGGTGAATCCCTGGTATTGGCTGGTCGCCGTCAACCTGCAGAAGTACATACCTTGGTAGCCTTGATCAACGATGCCTTAATGAACACCAGTAAAACCGTGAGTTATACTTTCAACCCGGATATGCAGGTTTCCAACCTAAAATCATTTGTCGAGTTGACTAAATCCATGAATAAGGGTGATATCAATTCCCTCATCATTTTGGGTGGCAACCCGGTTTATCAAGCTCCCGTTGATGTTGACTTTACTGCCGGACTTGAAAAAGTAGCATACTCGGTTCATTTGAGTTCTCATGTTGATGAAACATCTACCCGGACAACCTGGCACATTCCCAAGGCTCATTTCCTGGAAAGTTGGGGTGATGTCTGTGGTTATGGTGGCTCTGGAATTATCCAACCCCTGATTGCCCCGCTTTTTGATGGCAAAAACACCATAGATGTTTTGGCTGATATGTTGTCCGAAGAAGAGGTTTGGGCTTATGCCGTTGTTCGCGAAACCTGGTCTGAAATTCTCCCAACAGGGAATTTTGAGAAAGCCTGGCGTCGTGTGGTTCATGATGGGTTTACCGATGTAAACCGTGAGATTGCAGTTGCTTTTGATAAGGCTCGCGCACAGGATGCTGTTATCACGAGTAATTATGGCGCACCAGCGGCCTCCCTGGGCAACATGGAAGTGGTCTTTACCGCTTCTTTTACCAATTATGACGGTCGTTATGCCAATAATGGCTGGATGCAGGAGCTACCAGACTCAATTACCAAGGTGACCTGGGATAATGTGGCTCTGATTAGTATTAATACTGCCAAAGAACTGGGCGTCAAGAATGAAGACCGCTTAAAGATCAGTCATGCTGGAGCCGACTTGATTCTACCGGTTTGGATTCTGCCCGGTCTGGCCGAGAACACGATTGTTATGGAGCTGGGTTATGGCCGCAATATTGGTCGTGTTTCCAAAGGCGTTGGTTCTGATGTAAATCTTTTCCGTAAAGCTGCAGCTATGAGTATTGCTTCAGGATTTACAGCGGTTAAAGCCCCGGGAACTCATTTACTGGCCTGTGTGCAAGACCATCACGGTATGGATGCTGAACAATTAGCTGCTGATGCCATCCAGAAAAGGCTACCCGTCATTGTGCGGGAAAGCACCATGGATGATTATCAGAAAGACCCGGCCTTTGCCATGGCCTTTGCTGAAAAAGAAGAACTCAAATCAATGTGGGTTGAGCACGATTATTCTGAGGGTGTCCAGTGGGGAATGGCTATAGACCTGACCAGCTGTACCGGCTGTAGTGCTTGTACCATTGCCTGTCAGAGCGAAAACAATATTCCCATCATTGGTAAGGAAGAGGTCAGCAATGGCCGTGACATGAGCTGGATTCGTCTGGATCGCTATTTTAGTGGCGATGTGGAAGATCCGGAAATGCTCTTCCAGCCTGTAGCTTGTCAGCATTGTGAAATGGCTCCCTGTGAAGGTGTCTGTCCTGTGGCAGCCACAACTCACAGTGAAGATGGCCTCAATGAGATGGCTTACAATCGTTGTATCGGAACCCGTTACTGTTCAAATAACTGTCCTTATAAAGTTCGTCGTTTTAATTTTTTTAACCACACCAAGGATCTGCCTGAGATCGTTCAGATGGCCATGAATCCCGATGTAACGATTCGTTTCCGCGGTGTTATGGAGAAATGTACTTTCTGTGTACAGCGCATTAATGTCGCCAAGATCGAGGCCAAAAATGAAGGTCGCGATCTGGCTGAGGGTGATGTCGTTGTTGCCTGTCAGCAAGCCTGTCCTACTAATGCCATTGCTTTTGGTAATATCAATGACCCCAATAGTGAGGTCACTAGAGTTAAAGCACAGAATCGTGACTATGCCTTACTGGGCGAGTTGAACTTACAACCACGAACCAGCTACGGTGCCAAGTTGCGGAATCCGAATCCTGCTCTTTTAAGCGGGACCCCTGCAACTGACCACCACGCCTAGTGATTGAAATGACGAATGGAACTTTAACGTGAGCATATTAAAAAAACATCCTGAAAGAGATCCTGGAGCTACCGAAGTTGTCGGAGGTGATGAACTACTGGTTACTGGTGGTCATGACTTTACGAGCTTGACCAACAAGGTTAGCGGGATCGTTGAAAATAAACCTCCATCACAGTGGTGGTTGGTGTTTACCATGGCTGTTTCCGGACTGATGCTGTTGCTTGGTGCAATCGGCTGGTTGGTCTGGGAGGGTACTGGTGTCTGGGGTTTAAACAATCCCGTAGGCTGGGGCTGGGCCATTGTGAACTTCGTATTCTGGGTCGGTATCGGTCATGCTGGAACCTTGATTTCGGCTATTCTATTTCTGTTACGACAGCAATGGAGAACCGCCATTAATCGTTTTGCCGAAGCTATGACCATTTTTGCTGTTATTACGGCTCTGGTTTTCCCGGGTATTCACGTGGGCCGAATCTGGCTGGCTTATTATATGTTTCCCATCCCTAATCAGATGTTGATCTGGCCCAACTTTAGAAGTCCGCTTTTATGGGATATCTTTGCGGTTGGAACCTATTTCACCGTATCGACTCTGTTCTGGTATGTGGGCTTGATTCCTGATTTAGCAACCCTGCGTGATAGAGCGACCAAAACCCGTAAAAAGGTGTTGGGTTTCTTTGCCATGGGTTGGAGAGGTGGCAACCGTCAATGGCAGCATTATGAGAAAGCTTATCTCATGCTGGCTGGCTTGGCAACGCCACTGGTTCTCTCGGTACACTCTGTTGTTGCGACTGACTTTGCAACCAGTATGGTACCCGGTTGGCACACCACGATTTTCCCGCCTTATTTTGTAGCGGGAGCTGTTTTCTCCGGGTTTGGAATGGTGATGACCCTGGCTTTGATCGCTCGTAAGATCTATGGGCTGGAAGACATCATTACCGTTAATCATCTTGAGAAAATGAACAAGATCATCCTGGTAACCGGCTCCATGGTCGGTTATGCCTACATGACTGAATTCTTTATAGCCTGGTACTCTCAGAATGAATTTGAGGTCTTTGCCTTTATAAATCGGGCTTTTGGACCTTACGCCTGGGCATATTGGATCATGTTCTTATGTAATGTGATTACACCCCAGATATTCTGGTTCAAGAAATTACGGCGCAGTATTCCGGTCATGTTCGTCGCATCCATTTTTGTTAATATAGGCATGTGGTTCGAGCGTTTTGTGATCACGGTAACCTCTTTATCTCGTGATTTTTTACCATCATCCTGGGACTATTTTTCACCCAGTATCTGGGATATTCTAACCTTCGTTGGTAGTTTTGGACTCTTCTTTACCTTCTTCCTGCTCTTCTTGAGATTTCTACCCATGGTGGCACTCTCTGAGGTTAAAGGTGTTATGCCGGAAGCTGATCCCCACCACTATCATCATAAAGAAGGAGGTGCCAAATGAATCAAACGTTAGGTGTCCTCGCCCGCTTTGCTAATCCAGCTGAACTAATTGAAGCAGCCCAAAAAGTGCGTGATGCTGGATTTGAAAAGTTTGACTGTCATTCACCCTTCCCCATTCACGGAATGGATGATGCCATGGGCCTGAAACGATCCATTCTGGGGTATATCGTGGGTGGTATGACCATCACGGGTGCCACCCTAGGCATGGCGCTACAGTATTGGATCGCAGCCATTGAATATCCGCTGGTGATCTCAGGAAAACCTTTCTTTAGCTGGCAGGCCTTTATCATAGTGACCTTTGCCCTGTTTGTTCTGTTTGGTGCTTTCGGAGCAGTCTTTGGGATGTTTGGCTTGAACCGGCTTCCCAGACTCCATCATCCCCTGTTTTACTCCGATCAGTTTGCGAAAGCTACCGATGATGCCTTCTTTGTAAGCATTGAAGTCGCAGATAAAAAGTTTGATGAAACTAAAACCCAAGAGTTCCTGGCCTCCATTGGAGGGGCCGATATTGAACTCGTGGTTGGCGAGTAAGGAGCTGATGATGAAAAGAAACTTATCATTTACTCAAAGAATCATCCTTTTAGGTCTGGTTATGATGTTTGTTGCTTGTGGTCGTGGTGAATACTCTAGCGAACCACCGGTTCACTTAAATCCCAATATGGATACACAGGAAAAATATAAAGCTCAATCCCAAAGCAATTTCTTTGTGGATGGAGCCAGCATGCGAACCCCTGTTGAGGGCACTGTTGCTCGTGGTGAACTGCGCGAAGATGATGCCTTTTATCGGGGAAAAGATGCTGCAGGTGACTTTATTGCCACAGCCCCCATGGCTTTTACTGCTGATATGATTACTCGTGGTGAAGAGCGCTATGGTATTTACTGCGTTGCCTGTCACGGTGTAAATGCTGACGGAAAAGGCAAGATCCTGGATTTCAAATATCCGATTCCTCCAGCAAATTTTCATGAAGAACGGATCATGAATCTGAGTGATGGTCACATGTTCAATGCAATTGGCCAGGGCTGGTTGAATATGCCATCCCTCAAAGCGCAAGTCTCTGTGGATGATCGGTGGGCAATTATCAGCTATATCCGATCGATTCAAAAGAAATAAGGTGTCGAGCAGATTATGAAATTCGATAATAAGACATACATGTTATTAGAGACCGACTCCTTCGCCAAGAAAGCCTTAATTGCCGGTGCTGCTGGTATTTTGTTGTCGGTGGTTGGGGCCTTTATGGACCGGGAACAATTCTATCAGGCCTACTTAACAGCCTTTACTTTTTTCACAACCATGTCACTGGGCGGATTGTTCTTTGTCTTGATCCACCATATTACAGGTGCCCATTGGGGTATGGTTATGCGGAGAGTGGCTGAAAACCTGGCTTGTACCCTACCACTCATGGGTTTTTTCATGATTCCCTTATTTTTTGGAATGCATGATCTTTTTCATTGGTCCCATGCTGATGCGGTTGCTCACGACCCCATCCTCCAGGGCAAGGCCGGTTATCTCAACGTGACCTTTTTTGTGATTCGCAATATTATATATTTTGTGATCTGGGGTTGGTTGGTGCGCAGTTTACGGAAGCTTTCTGTTGCCCAGGATAAAGGTGACGTGGAAGCATTGGGCAAAATGCGTCGGATTGCAGCCGGCGGTACGGTTTTATATGCTTTAACGGTTACCCTCTTTTCCTTTGATTGGCTTATGAGTCTTGACCCCCATTGGTATTCTACCATCTTTGGTGTTTATGTGTTCTCCGGTGGTTTTCTGGGTGGCTTGGCTATCCTGGCAATAATGAGTATTGTGTTGAGAAACAATGGAGCCGGAAATTTTGTAACAGCAGAGCACACCCATGATCTTGGCAAATTTCTCTTCGCTTTTACCGCTTGGTGGGCCTATATCGGTGGTGCCCAGTACTTTTTGATCTGGTATGGTAATATTCCGGAAGAGACTATCTATTTTCTCCATCGCTGGGAACATGGCTGGAAAGAATTCAGTCTTTTCCTGATCCTTTTTCATTTTATTATTCCCTTTATTGTTTTGGCTTTCCGGGCAGTTAAGCGGGTTCCGATTCTAGTTGTCTTGATGTCTGTGTTGTTTCTAGTCATGCATTATGCAGATCATTTCTGGATGGTTGCTCCCACCTTTAATGATCACCATTTTCAGGTTTCCTGGATGCATTTGACCACCCTGCTTGGTATTGGTGGCATCTACCTGGGTTTTCTGTTTAAGAAGATGGGTGGGGCACCAATTATTGCCATGAATGATCCCAAACTACAGAAATCAATTGACCATACTGTAGCTTAGTTTTAGCTAACAGATCTGATTTACAAAGCTTCGGTTTCCCCCGGGGCTTTTTGTAAGGCGGTGGTTAATCACTCCAAGACTGTTTTGATAAAACAGTGCTTTCCTCGTCCTTCCGGGGAAAGCACGAACACCAAAAGTAAAAGGGCTTTAGCCCAGTGCCGGGATTAAAGGCCACATATTTCAGCTATTTTGAATCCCGGCCTTGAAAATCAGAGCAAATGACCAACAAACAGAACAGTTGCAAATCCATGACATTGGCAATAGTTTCATTTGGCTAAAATTAGATCCACCCACTGAAAGGATAGAGATGAACCCAAAAAAATTATGGCTGACTGCTATTGCGGGGATACTCCTCGTTGGTTGTGCCGAGAAAGAACCAAGTTTCCCCTGGATCACAGACCCGGATGCCCAAGTAGAGGCTAATGGCAAAATGGTTGGCTATGAATTTTACGCCAAATGGTGAAGTTCCTGTAATCGGCTGGATGCCGAAACCTTTATCGACCCCGCTCTAATTGCTTATGCTTCTGAGAATTTCGTGACCTATCACCTCAATGTAGATTCAACCCAAAACAAACCCTTGGCTGAAAAATTCAACATTCGTTCAATCCCCTCTTTTGTTTTTGTGGATGATGAGGGTAATGAGGTTGATAGAATTGTTGGCTATCTGGCACCCAATGAATATCAAGCAGAGATGACCCGAATTCGTAACGGAATCAATACCGTCCCGGATTTAATTCATAGACTTGAAACTGAACCGGAAAATACAGATTTGTTGGTCTCACTTGCCCGCAAACTGGAAACCATGAGTGGTTTAAAAGCAGCTATAAGCTATTGGGAAATATTGCTTGGCATGGAAAATATTGAACCCTTCCTGTACTCACAAGCCGGCTTGAAAATGGCCCTGTTCCATTCACAAGAAAATGAGAACCCCGAAACGTTGATTTCCTTTATTAAAAATGAAACCGATACGGGAATCCTGTCCAAAGCCTATGACGCACTCCGGAATTTTTATCGTCAATCGGGAGATAAAGTAGCCGAAGCAGAAACGTATCGTCGTTATGTTGATTTCATGTCTGGTATTGAATATGAATCCCCCAGTTTCTTAAATGGCTATGCCTGGCGCATGACTCAATTGAATATGAATCTGGAAAATGCTCTGGAACGTATAGATCAGGCAATTAACCTATTTACCGATGAAGATGGTGCTCGGGATAAAGCTCAAACCATGGATACCAAAGGCGAAGTGCTTTGGAAATTAGGTCGGATCGACGAAGCCCTTGCTGTCATGGATGCATGTATCGTGCTCCAGCCGGATGACAAATATTACCAGGAACAAAAGGATAAATTTCTGGCAGATAAATAAACACAATATTCGACCAAGTGTGGTTTACTTGTCACGGCGTAGCTGAAAGCGAAGCCGGAAATCCTTGCCCAGTTAGTTGGAATTACTACAAATAAAAACGCCCAGCCAAAGCAGGGCGTTTTTAACATCTAGAGTTTCTCTATTCTTAGAAAGAGAAACCAGTCTCAATCACTGTGGTTTTGATAACCTCGTCAGAACCTTCGCCAGTATCAATGGTACCATCGCCATCAAGATCGCGGAAAGTTTGTCGGAAATCCCAAGTCAAAGTTGCACCACCACCCAGCTCAAAAACAACCTTGTAACCCAAGAGAGTTCCTTCACTGTAAATATCAAAAGGATCAGCTACGTTCATGCGGTTGATATAAGCAGAAGCACCAGCCAATTTTGGAACCAGATCTGGAGCAACATCGATTGAACCATAAATTCCCTGAATGGGATCTTCATCTTCTTGTATCATGTACTGATAGGCACCGTTTACTGTAACCATACTGAGCACGTTGACACTCAAGCTACCAAAAACACCCTGCAGTTTGGTTGTGTTCAATAGACGGGCATCCCTGGTGATAGGCAGCATAATATCGGATCCATAAGCCTGCATACCCACACGGTCCAGGTCATAATTCTGGTCGAACATGGAGAAGGCAAAGTTCTCGCCGGTCATCCGGTACTCCAGGCCCAGGTTAACAAACTTCATTATTGTTGCCCGAATACCGGGAAGGGTAGCACCCCAACCATGACTGATCGTATCAGAAACAGTACCGGTTGCATCATAAAGATAATGCTCACCAAGGTATTGGCCCGCTTCTGCAAAGATCATCAAGTCAAGAAAGCCAGAACTGAAAACAGGATACCCAATATCAACACTAACACCAGCCAGAGTAGAACTTTGGTCCGTAAGGTCGAATGGTTCTGGTTTCAGATAGGTAATATGATCATAGGGAATACCAAAAGAGCCGTTTGGCATCTGAAGGAGTTCGGTACCATCAACAATATCATCACCATCAATATCAGTACCAATATTCAACTTGCCATCATTGTCATTATCAGCATCCAGGTTATCAGCTAAACCATCACCATCTGAATCCAGCCAGTACAGAGGATCGTCTGGAAGATCATCCACCAGATCAGGCCGGCCATCATCATCACTATCTTTAAAGCCCAAATACTGGTTAAAATCAGCAGCTACCGTGGTACCGATCTTTAGTTTCCCAAGACTGTATGTTCCACGGAAACTGGTTAATCCAACCATTTCCTTCACATTGGCGACCATGGTCTCAATTCCAAAATTACCCAGGGTAAAACCAACGTGGGTACCAATCTTACGGACAGTTGGATATTCCATCATATTGTTATAACCGTTAACGAACATACCGTAACCCATGACGACGTTTTCAAGAGTTCCCACCCGGACATACAGAGGATCCTGTGGCTGACCCCAGCGGAGATACATAATTTTATCAACATAAGTGCTGGGTTCTTTAAAATCCCATTCATCCATACGGATATCACCATCCTGGTTCATATAAATAACAATATCCAAACCAACGCCCAGCTTACCAATGGAAATATCAGGACGCAGGGCAATCTGATTATAGAGCTCACCATCCAGGGTTACAGCTCCAAAAGCGGCATCCATAGCCAGGGCATCTCCAAAGAGACCGCCCCCTTCTTCTTCAGTATCTTCCTCACCTTCAGGTTCAGGTGGGGTTTGACCAGCGGTTGATGGAGGTGGTGCTGGAGTATCACCAGCGAAAACAACCTCTTCTTCGGCATCTTCTACAAGAGCATCATCACCCTCTACTTCACTACTGTCGGTAGCAACAAGCTCCTCTTCCTCTGGATCACCTTCAACTCCGCCAAAGGTTTCTTCCGGATCTTCAGGAATAGTTCCTTCTTGAGTTTCTCCAGATTCAATGTAACCATCGGTACCCGATGTTACGGTTTCACCGGCTCCGGCAGTGCTCATCATGCCCGTGAAATTATTCATGACATCAACGATACCTTCCAGAACAATGACATTGTCACCAGTCTCAGGGTCGGTAATAGTCCAGAACTCGGTTCCCTTAATAGAGGCTACAGAGGTTGGGGTGTGTAACTGAAATTCGAAATCAGCCCCCTTGGAATATTTTGTCAGGGCCTGACCATACTCCAGCCTGACCCGATAGCTCGATCCGCTGAGATCTTCTACAAGCCCGATAGCCACTTCGGTATTCTCACGCAGCTTTACCTGGCTTTTATCATCCAGAAGCAGCATGACTGCAAAGCCATCATTAACTTTAATCTGGTCATTGTTGTTCAGGATTGTACCCATGGTGACGGTGGTGTTGTAGTCTAGATCTTCAGCTTTTTGCAAAAGAACCTCACCCTGAACCTTGGAAATCACCGCTACTTTTTCAGCAAAGACCCCAACTGCGAAAAGCAGGCTAAATAATAATATGGTAACACGTTTTTTCATCTGGTACATCCTTATCTTGAATTGATCATCATCCCTTTGAAAACAGTATTGAATTTAACTAGCAGCCTTGACCCACCAAGCCTTTTTCCGTTTTTGGTTGCGGAGATGCCCCACTACCAATTATGATCAAAATATTGATAATAGGGTTCCTGGATTGATTGATTATGCTTGTCTTAATTGATCAAATACAATAACTTTCACAAAATGTCATTTTAATCAGTGACGAAGGGGCTGTTTATGAGTATTTCAGCTGGAAACATTGAACCTTCATACAAAAATGATCCTGCTTATCGGATTACCAGTATTGTTTTTCCTGTATTAGTCGCCGTCGTAGTTTTGCTCTTTATCTGGTTCAGTCGTAATCAGGTTAGGCTTAATGAACCTCGAACCATAACCCTGTATTGTTTCAGTGCCATGGAATCTGTGATGGAAAAAAGCCTGTTGCCCGCTTTCCAACAATACTGGTTAAAGGAAAAGCAGGAGCACGTTGAGTTTATTACCACCTTTGCCGGTTCTGGGGTGATAACCCGACAGATCATGACCCGTTTTCCCGCTGAAGTTGCCATTTTGTCCTCCGAACTGGACGCTCGTCGGCTGGTCGGGGGAGGCGTGATAACAGTTGCCACCTGGCAGGAAATTCATCGGCATGAAAAGTTTTGCCGGTCACCAATCGTTCTATTTGTAAGTGATAGTATTCAAATACCCATCCACGATTTTGAAGATATTGATTTTAAAACAATGGATGTAGTTATTCCAGATCCACTTACATCAGGAGAAGGACAAATGGCGGTTCTGGCCCTGTACGGATCAAGGCTGCGTCAAGGGTTTAGTCATAAGCAGGCCTTTGAATATGTCAAGGCAGCTCTAACTGAGACCTTAAACAAGCCCTCTACTTCTCAGGCAGCCATTGAACAATTTCAGGCTGGTATTGGAGATGTTTTGTTTAACTACGAAGCAGCGGTTTTTCATAATAAATTAAACCCCCTGAAGGTTATTCACCCCAACCGAACCATCATGACCGAGCCGATAGCTGTGGCAATTCAAAAAAACATTACTTCCAAACAAGCGGAGATCATTAACTCCTTTATGACTTTTCTGTGGAGTGCTGATACCCAAAGAAAACTATCTGAAGCCGGCTTCCAGACCATTAATACATCGACACAGGCTAGTTTTGGACCAAGCTCCCAGAATGATATTTTTACACTTGATAGTCTAGGAAGTGCCCTCGATCTGAATCGATCTGTAATTGACCCCTTAGCAGCACAGTAATAATCTGGATATTTGACCCTGAAAACCAGGAGAAAAAAAGCATGAGTATCGCCGTTCTGGGGATTTTTGGATTAATGATTCTCCTGCTGGTTCTCTTGATTCTGGAAATCCTTCCTGTTGATGTTCTTGGTATTGGCTTATTACTGGTTCTTTGGCTTTCTGGATATGTGGATGGCGAACAGGCGGTCTCGGGATTTAGCAATAAGGCTGTCCTTACCGTGGCGGTGATGTTTGTATTGAGTCACGCCCTGGTTAAAACGGGTGTTCTTGAAAATCTTGCCCAATACTTTATTGTGCTTGAGAAAAAGCAAAAATGGCTGGGAATCGGTCTGTTTTTTATAACCATCAGTCTCTTTTCCGGCTTCATCAATAATGTGGCTGCGGTGGCGATTTTTATTCCGGTAGCCATGCACATGGCCGCTCAATCCAGGATCTCACCCTCAAAATTACTTATCCCCCTGTCTTATGCCGCGATCTATGGCGGTACAATCACCCTGATTGGAACATCAACAAATCTTCTGGTAAGCTCTGTGGGAGAGGCTCATGGTCTGGAATCCCTGGGAATGTTTGAGTTTTTACCCCTGGGTCTGATTTTCCTCTTGGTGGGCACACTTTATAATCTGTTCGTTTTACCCAAATTACTGCCATCAAGAGCACCCATCAGCACCCTGGTTGGGAAATATCATATGGCGCCCTATCTAACAGAATTTCAGGTTGACCAAGAATCACCGCTGATTGGTTTAAGTTGTCGGGAAAAACAGCTGAATGAACGCTATGAGATAACCGTTTTGGCTGTTATTCGTGATGGAGTCAAGATTACAACAGATATTGGTAACCTGGCACTGGAGGCCGCTGACATTCTGCTGGCCAGAGGTGCTCTGGATAACTTTTTAAAATTCCACCAGCAGGAAAAAGTGCTCGCTCTCTCTGATGTTAAATTGAGCGAAAAAGAATTACAGGAAGGCGACAATGTCTTGGTCGAGGGCTTGCTTGGTCCCGATTCAACGCTTGCTGGAAAAACGCTGGGAGAGTTGAATTTTAGACGGAGATACCAAGCCTTTGTTTTGGCCATCGGTCGGCGGGAAATCACGATTAAAAAGAAAATTGCCCACATCAAACTTCGCTTTGCAGACACCCTCCTCATGCTCATGCCTGCTGAGCGGATTGAAGAAATGCGTAACGATCCCGATCTGATCATTCTCCAGCATCACGAAGTCAATATGCGCAAGAAAGCCATTCGGTGGTTGGCAGTGATCATCATTCCTGTTGTCATGATTCTAGCGGCTGCCGGCGTCTTGGAAATACTGGCTGCTGCATTGCTGGGTGTCTTTATTCTGCTAGTTACAAAACACATATCTACTCGGGAGGCCTACGGAACAATTAACTGGCCGGTAATCATCTTTATTGCCGCCTTTATTCCTTTTGGGATCGCCATGGAGACCAGCGGTGCAGCGCAGCTCCTGGGACAGAGTATTTCATTGCTGGCAGGCCTGTTTCCAGAAAATTTAGCGCCCTATACATTACTCTCGATCTTATATCTGATAACCAGCTTGTTTACGGCGGTGATTTCCAACAATGTTGCGGCCATAGTATTAACTCCGATTGCCATCGCTGCAGCTAATAATCTTGGAATTGATGCGAGACCCCTGGTTTTCACTATTTGTTTCGCTGCCTCAGCCAGCTTTATGACCCCCATTGGCTATCAAACCAACCTTATGGTTTATGGTCCCGGAAAGTATCGCTTCAAAGATTATATCAAGGCCGGGGCGCCGCTTACGTTTATTTTTTGGATTATTGCTTCTATTTTTACGCCGATCTTCTGGCCGTTTTATGCCAATTAGGGTCAGTTTTTTGTGTACTTGTTTTATGCGATGCAATAAACCGTTAAAACGGTTAATGCTTTTCTTAAATGCATGGTAACCCACGACTTAAGTCGTGGGCTTCTGATGCTTTTTTAAGCTAATCAACCGTTTCAACGGTTTTATTATTGACTTTATGGATAGACATCAACCAAACAAAAACCCGCGCTAGGGCCAAGGTTATTTTAACAGTGTCATCCGGCGAACGATGGTCTCATCTTCGGTTTCAAGCCGTAAAAGATAAACACCGGCTGTCAGGCCCTGTGCATTCCAGACCAGTCGGTGATCACCTGCCGGAAACTGATCTTGTATCAGGACCTGAATCAGCCTGCCGTTAACATTATAAATGCTTAGTTTCAGGTTTGAGCCAGTTGACAAATTAAAGCGAATGATCGTGTTCGGATTGAACGGGTTGGGGTAATTTTGATACAGCATAGCCTGGTCAGGAAGCTTGCTGTACTGCTCATCAGCAAGCGCCATCTGGGTCGTATCATCCAGAAAAAAAGTGTAGCTGACACCACCCTTGTCAAACCAGGAATGGGAAAGCGAAGATTTGGAATATACATAAGCGTAGCCGTTTTGACGCGCTGGATCATGAACGATAGGGTTGCCCTGGCTGTTGAAGCCGGCCAGCATCATTATATGGCCGGAATACAGGGGCTGACCGACAGAGATAACAATTCGTCCATTGGCTGCCAGGATATCATAAGCATCGCTCCAGGTCCGGTAACGGGTTACAGCACCATCCAGATTAAAGCTGGCGGCATTCTGAACTGCGCGAGGCCAGATGCCAAAGAGATTCCAATAGTCATCATAGTTATCGACAGCAAAATCATAGGCATCCACCTCAATGTCAAAACTACGAATGGCCAGAACCGTGGAAGTGGGCGAACAAATACTGCCCCCGATCTCCGGGTCAACATTGTATTGGCAAACAAAAGAGGTGGGCTGGAAGATGGCTGGAGGGTTATCATTAAGAATACTATTATAGTCAATATTATCGGTGGTTCGCTCATCACTGACAAAAAAGCTGAGCTTTTCGATAGCCGGAGAAGGATGATCGATCGCCTGACGTTTCAAGTCCACTCGCCACTGCCAGATCGTATGAAAGTCATTCAGTTTGACATAATCATAATCAATATATCCGCCTGAGTAGGAGGTGGATCCATAGCTGGGCCAAATATAATTCTTCCAATATCCAACCGTTAGCCAGGGTGACCAATAGGCGCCAGACTTAAACCGCATGGAGGTCTTGAAACCGCTGTTCTCATGTTCTGCGGCCCCGTTCCAGGAGGGCAGTCCCCGATCAAAAGGATACTGGCTCGTATCGGGTATCAAAATGAAATATCCGGTGTTTGTACCATCGGCCAACTGTAATGAGGCGCTGGTCTCATCATATACAATATTGCTATTACTGCTGATATTGCTCCACATATCAGCAGCCCGGATGACCCGCTGTTGATCGGGATAGTTGGCTTGAAGTAAAGCAGTCAGAGCAAGTAGATATATCAAACGATGTTTCATTCACGACAACCTTATTTTTTAATGATCATAAATTTGACGATCCCGCAAATAGTCCCTCTCGCAGAGAACGCAGAGACACAAAGTGTTGATAATATATAACATAGCCCACGTTTATATAAGTAGCTATTTTTATTAATGTTAGAGTGATATTCATGTTTTGTCATATACTTTTTGCGAAGCCGTCAAATTTGGTATTAAACCCGATTGCGGAGTAGTTCAGTTTAAAATGCAGATACAATTCATTTTCGATCTGTTGACTACTCAACAAGCTAAATTCTGGTGGGCGGGTAAGTGTTTGATCGCCCAAAAGACCAGGCGCACTCAATTGACCAATAAGCACAGGTGCCAGGGTCAGATACAGCTCCTGCAAGAACCCAGCTTCAATGAAGTGATGCAGTATTTGGCCACCACCCTCGATCAGGAGCGAGTTGATTCCCCGCTCTTTCAGATAGTTCATAATAAATATGATTTGATCTGGTCCTTCAGGTATATGAACCAGCTCAACATGTTTTGGAAAAGTTTGACGAGAGGTAACCGGCGTTGAATCACTGAAAATAGTAATGGGAATCTCCAGCGCTTGAAACAGGGGCGTATTTGGATCAAGATCCAAACTATGACTCATAATAAAATGATGTGGACTCTTTGATCGGTTGTGTCCCAGGTGGACTTTTGGCCAGGCTCTAAAAGTGCTGGCGCCAAATAAAATACCGTCAGCCTCATCCCGTAGGGACTTTAGGTGTTCCATATCGTAACGAGAGGTAATTGCAGCAAAATGCCTGGTGCTTGCTGGACCAATTTTTCCATCCAGTGAGCTGGCCATACAGGCAAAAATTCTCATTTTAAGTTCTGTCCCATGGCTCAAAATAAACGCGATGATTATGAAGCCAAGCAGATCTTGATGTCTTTCCAGTTAGCGTGTAAATCGCCATCGGGATTGACCGGCCTCAATCTGGTTGCCGGGTTTCCCTCGACTTTCTTTTTTAACATGTGATTTGCTTTTGGAGTTAGGCCGTGTACTTTCCTGTTTCATGAAACGTATGCTTTCCATAATATCGATTTTTCTGCTTTTGGCTGGCTGTGAATTGTTTACGCCCAGAGAATCCGAACCACCTCTTGATACTTCAGATCCCTATGCCTGGAAACCGCCTACGACCCCTGAAATCGTGTTGGATAATCTGTCAAACGCATTTCCCGCCCATAAATCGAATTATCTTTTGGATGTCCTGGGCAATGATCCCGAGGCAGAAATCAAATTCTCCTTTATTCCTGATGAAACCGTCAGAAACGCACAACCCGGCGTATTTGCTCCCTGGGGATATGAAGAAGAAGAAGTTTTTATCATCAAACTGTTTCAATTCTTGAATCCTGATGACCTTCAACATCTGGCCTGGCAAGTGGAACAGATTTCTCCAATCGATGATCGCTATGAAATCATTGCAGAATATCAATTGACCTTATCCTATCTTGAAAACAAGGCTCCATTGCCCACTCAAATCAAGGGACAGGCAACCCTAACTCTGGTTCAGAACACAGACCTGCTGTATGAGATTTCAATCTGGCAGGACCTGAAGTCCGACACATTACCTTGCTGGAGCAACCTGAAGACTTTGGTTCAATAATCTATGGTTTCGTTCCGTCCAGGTATCGTTGTCTTGCTTTTATTGTTCCTGGTTGGTTGCTGGAATCCCTTTGCCCCCACAGAAGGTCAGTTAGACGGAGTGGTGAGCCTCACCCTTACAGAACAGCGTACTCCGGATGAGGTCCTGCAAAATTTCCGCTATGCCTATATCTATCGTGACAGCCTGGTCTATAGTGGTCTCTTTGACACCAGTTTCATCTTTCTCTACTATGATCCGGATATCGGAGGCACTGGCGGGTACAATTATTGGGGGCTGGATACTGAGTTACGAACCACAGGCCGTCTGTTTCGCACGTTTGACAATTTTACGCTGGTCTGGAATGCTACCATAGCGGAAGATACCTCACAAAATGGCATAATCAGTCTAACCAAAACGTTTGACCTGTCCATTGGAGGAGAACATATCTCAGGGAATGCAGTCTTTGATTTTATTGGTGACTCTTCTGAGACCTGGCGGATTACCCGTTGGCAGGATGAATCCTTTTAATACCGGGTGATTTAATAATGATGGTCTCAAAAAAAGTTTTTGCGGTACGAGCGTATAGAGCTCTAATACCAACTGTACCTCAAAACAGCAGTATGCAATACTCAATAAGTGAGCCGAAAGGCGAACCAAGTCCCCGCTTGGGAGGGGTTGGGTTTCTTTACCGCAAGTTGGAACTGCAATTGGTATAATACCAGGGAACTGAAAAGGATTTGATATGATTGTTATCAATAAAGTGTTTCATTTTTGCGCTGCCCATAAATATGGAAATTCAGCCCTCAGTGAAGCTGAAAATCAAGCAGCATTTGGTAAAGATCTACGGATGCACGGTCATAATTACATCTTGACAATTTCTGTCACAGGCGAGGTTAACCCCGACACGGGCTTTATTGTAGATCTGGGTCGTCTAAAAAAAGTGGTGAATGAACAGGTTATCCAATATATGGATCATTCCCAAATTGAGGTGGATATTCCCTGGTTTAAAGGAAAACAACCCTCCACTGAAAATATGGTGGTTTGGATGTGGGAACAGATTTCTCCCCATTTGGAGTCCAATAGCTTGAAACGAATCCGTCTCCAGGAGACCCCAACAATCTATACCGACTATCACGGTCCACAGTAAAAACCGCTTAGCCCCAGATTCACAAGGATTATCACAAATGAAATATTTGCAGACCCGAATATTCTCAAATTAATAATCTTGGTGACTCACTATTATGCCGTGTTTTGCCAAGAGATGTGACTCAGCCCACCGTCAAACAATTGCTCGTTTTCATAGTTTCGGGCTAAACCCTTAAATTGTTAGTTACTTTGCTTGATACTGGTCCTTTTTACCTTGGCGTGCATTACCTTTAACGCTGGTTACTGATAGACCCTTTAGCGGAGTATGACGCAGAAACAATGTCCACCGGACAGGAGTAATAATGGAAGATTTAACGAGAGTAGAAGACATAACCCGTCAATTATTGACTGAGATAGGTGAAGACCCGGATCGTGAAGGCTTGATCAAAACCCCCCACAGGGTGTCTAAGGCCTGGAAGTTCATCTCTCGCGGGTATGAACAAACCCTGGAAGAAGTGCTGAATGATGCCATTTTTGAAGACAGTTGTTCTGAGATGGTGGTTGTTAGGGATATTGAATTTTTTAGTATGTGTGAACACCACCTGTTGCCCTTTTTCGGGAAGGCTCATGTGGCATACATTCCACAAGGTAAAGTGATTGGTCTTTCAAAAATCCCCCGCATTTTGGAGATGTACTCTCGCCGGCTTCAGATCCAGGAGCGGATCACCCACCAGGTGGCTGAAGCTTTAAATAATTTACTGGATCCAGGTGGCGTTGCCGTGGTCCTGGAAGGTCGCCATTTGTGTATGCAGATGCGCGGTGTGGAAAAACAAAATTCATTTGCCACCACCTCTGCCATGCTGGGTGAATTTCACGATGACGCCGAAACCCGGGCAGAGTTTCTAAGCTTCATCAGCATGAAGAACCTATAAACGATCAAAGAGCATTAACCACAGAGAGCACGGAGAACACAGAGAAATATTATATTCACACAACAATTGGGAAGTGTCTTTACCGGTCCGTAGACACGAAAAGTTCAAAGCCAAAATTATCTTCATGACTTATGGCTTGGGTTTGTGGCCTTGCCTCTTGTAAAACGAATGAAGATTTTTAATCGTATTATTTACCTTAAAAATCTCTGTGCTCTCAGTGTCCTCTGTGGTTTGGCTTTTTAAAAGTACTATAAGAGAGAAATTATGCCTGAAAACCTGAAAAAATTATTCGAAGATCACTTTAAAGAGACCGTGACTGAAATCAAGCCATTGGCAGCACATGGCTCAAACCGTGAATACTTTAGAATTACCAACTCATCGCGTTCGGTCATTGGTGCCAAAAATCTGGATCGTCTTGAAAACGAGGCTTTTGTTGACTTTTCTAGACACTTCAGGTCAAAAGATCTGGCTGTACCTGAGATCTATGCCCAAGACCTGGATCAACATATCTACCTGCAGCAGGACCTGGGTGATGTGACCCTGTTTGATCACCTCCTTAAGGTTCGAGATGGAAAACAGGACTTCCCCCGGGACTTGATCAAAACCTATGAACAAGTTGTGGAGCGGTTGCCTGAATTTCAGATCAAAGGCGGCGAAGGCCTGGATTACCGCAAGTCCTATCCCCACCACAGTTTTGATCGCCAGTCCATGATGTGGGACTTGAATTATTTTAAATATTACTTTTTGAAGCTAGCCCATATTCGCTTTAATGAACAGCAGCTGGAAAAGGATTTTAGAACGTTTACGGACTTTCTGCTACAGGCCGATGGAGCCCATTTTCTGTATCGTGACTTTCAGTCCAGGAACATCATGCTCAAAGATGGAAAACCCTGGTTTATCGATTATCAGGGAGGCCGCAAGGGAGCGCTTCAATATGATATTGCATCCCTCCTTTTTGATGCCAAAGCTGATTTGCCTTTTGCGGTGAGAGAGCATTTACTTAACCATTACCTGGATGCTGTTGGGAAACTGATTCCCATTGATCGTGAAGCATTTACCAAGCACTACTATGCCTTTGTCTTTATCCGCATTATGCAAGCCATGGGTGCTTATGGTTATCGCGGATTCTATGAGCGTAAAACCCATTTTCTCCAGAGCATTCCTTATGCTATCCGGAATTTGGAATATCTGGTTCGCAAGATTGACCTCCCCATTGAAATTCCAGTAATGATGGATGTCTTTCAACAACTGATCCGTTCTTCGGCCTTGCGGGATTTTGGAAAAGCCAATCTCCGGCTCAAGGTCAGAATATCCAGCTTTTCTTATAAACACGGAGTTCCTGTGGATGACCGTGGACACGGCGGCGGATTCGTCTTTGATTGTCGTTTTTTGCCCAACCCTGGTCGCGAAATTGCCTACAAAAAATTATCGGCTAATGATCAGCCTGTAATCGACTGGTTTACTGATAAGTCGGATATGGACCGCTGGTTAAAGCGACTCTTTACCATGGTTGATGCGGTTGTCACCAGTTATGAAGAACAAAACTTTACCGATCTCATGATCAGTTTTGGGTGCACCGGTGGTCAGCATCGTTCAGTTCATTCAGCCAACCGTCTGGCCGCCCACTTAAAAGAAACCCACGATATTGATGTGGTCCTCAGCCATCGGGAGCTGAAATAGAAGCCATGTTCAA
>JAOZSM010000183.1 GCA_029939675.1 Fidelibacterota bacterium | reverse complement strand
TGGACCAAAGTGCAGCGTGCCTGGTAACCTCAAAACCTGGGATTATGCGTTATTTAAAACAAAATCTCAACATTTCAGTCGTGACCTCAGTTGGTACCAGCCGGATAGCACGGTAAAAGATACTCTTGATAGACCGGCGTTTCAGCAGAGCTCAACGTCCTTACACCATGAACTCAAAAATCCATTGAACCAATAAACTCTCACACTATATTTTCAGCACTTTTAACAGGTAGGAAAACAATTCGGGAGTATCTCAATGCGACGACAATACTTGTTCATCTGGGTTATTATTTTGACCATTCTAATAAGTGCCTGTAGTTCACAAAAAGTGGGTGTTTATGATGACCTGAATAAGAATAAGATGGAAAAATCTTTTGACAAGTATCTGGGTACACCCTACAAGTGGGGTGGTAGTGAGCCAGGAAGAGGCGTGGATTGCTCTGGTTTTACATCGGGTGTCTATCAGGATCAGGGGATCATTATTCCTCGTACATCGCGTATGCAATACACGGTTGGAGATGAGGTTGCCCGAGATGAACTTCAGTACGGAGATCTCTTATTTTTCGATACACTGGGTAAAGGGGTCAGCCATGTGGGGGTTTACACCACTGGTAATAAAATGATCCACGCCAGCTCCACCAAAGGAGTCACTGAAGTACCCATGAGTACTGATTATTGGATGAAACGCTATATTGGTGCTCGTCGCTTGACTGGTTCAGATCTCAGGTCAGGTGAAGTCGGAGGTGAATTCCACCTGTTGCCAAAAGCTTATCCATTACGGGTTAGGCGGCTTATTGATGTGCCCACGGCAGATATTATCGAGAACCGATTCATTGGCCTGGATATCCAGAATGATGCTGAAGGAAATCTCAGGGTCGCCAGTTCGGTCAGTGTCTGGAATCGTTGGGAATGGGGTTTAGAATTTCAGGTTAACCAATTTCTGGGGCATAATGTGGATGATTTCGGGTTTGAGCTGCCCTTCGTAAATACAAAATTCAGAATCTGGGAACAGAAAGGCAAAATCGTGCCCTCTTTGGCTATTGGCGCTGAAAGTAATTGCCGAAATTGGACTATAACCACCAAAGATTCAGCTGATATTGAAGTGGTTGATAACCGCTGGAGCCCCCCCCGAAATGCCTATGTTGTAGCTTCTTATAAATATGATCGATTCAAAAAATTGCATCTGGGTCGTGGGCGGGTCAGTGGTGGACTGGCTTTAACTGATCTTTTTGCCTATCATGATACGTCTGCAACGTTTGATGGGGTGTATGATGCCTTTCTTTTCATGGGTGTGGAACAGCAGATCACCCGGCGCTTAATGACCACCCTGGAATTTGATCATATGCTGTTAAAAGATGTGGGGATAACCTGGAATTTGGGCTTCCAATTTGCTTTGAATAATTCATCCAGTATTGCTTATACCTGGCGAAATATTGGTGCAAAAGAGCGTTCACTGGAACGCGCCATGCAATTTAGCTATATACTTGATTATTGATTGGAAATTGAAGATGCCTTTTCGCTGGAGACCTGATGGAAAAGTTGTAAAGAATGTACCATATACTCGTCGAATCATGCCTTTTCTCATGCATGGCCGGGCCGAATCTACTGTGTATTATGAACAGCATATTGAAGTCGAGAAAGCCTGGAAATACGTTGAGAATTTTAGAAAAAATACTGATTTAAAAGCCAGTATTCTCCATTTTATTATTTGGAGATCAGCCCAGGTACTCCATAAGCGACCAGGCTTGAATCGCTTCGTTGCCGGTCGCCGGATCTATCAAAGGGACGGTATCTGGGTTAGCTTTTCCATGAAAAAGCAGATGCACGATAACGCTCCGCTGGTAGTAGTCAAAAAAAAGATTGACCCGACTTGGACTTTTGAAGAAACGGTTAGGCAAATCCAGGGGGGTATTCAAGAGGGCCGGGCTGGAACAAAATCAACCTCTGATAAAGAAATGGCCCTGGCTTTTCTGCTACCTAATTTTATGGTTAGTTTCCTGGTTCAGCTATTGAGGACCTTGAACCACTACGGCTGGCTGCCGGGCAGTCTGATCCGCGAGGATGAATTATATGGCAGCTTATTTATTGCTAACCTGGGAAGTATTGGCCTACAGCCGGCTTATCATCATCTTTATGAATATGGAGATATCCCCATATTCATGGCCTTGGGAACCAATGAACCCCGCATGATGCTGGACGATCGCGGACGACCAGCTGTCAAAGACATGATGACTATCCGCTATAGTTTTGATGAACGGGTTAACGATGGATTCTACTGTATTAAGGCTTTAGAGCTTTTAAAACAACTGGTGGAGGACCCTGAAATGGAGCTTGAGCCAGATGCCGATGATGTCTTGCCAGAAGAAGCGCCTGGGGTGTAGTTTTGCCTATGAAACAGGAGGGTCTTTCCAAATAATAGCAATTGCTGACCTGCGTCGTCCGTGATCATGTATATGAAAAGATCTAACAAAACCGAAGGAATTGAAAATGCAGCATGTCAATTGGCAGTGTCCCAAATGTAAAAACACAGAATATGAAACAGATCAATTCGCCGCCACCGGAGGTGGCTTCACCAAGATATTCGATATCCAGAATAAGAAGTTCAATACAGTCACTTGTACCCGTTGTCGATATACAGAGATTTACAAAGCTGGCAATTCCAGTACCCTGGAGAATATCTTTGATCTTTTCACGACCTAGTTTTCCACAGGTATTACAAGGTGAGTATCAATCCGCATCATTCAAAAGATCCTGACATTGTTGAGAGACCAAATCCCAAACTATGGGAGAGACGGGTTGTCCTCACATATAATCGCTATATTTTGTGGGGAACTGATAAAAGATGCTGACTGCTCGCAAAGGGCTGGAGTAGGTTCAACAAAAGTGATTGTTACCTGTGATATTGGTGTTGGTCTCCATGTATTTGCTGAACAATAATATTGTGATATTTATGACATGAGCATTGACCTAAACAAAGTATTCGACCTGAACCACAATGTATTCATTGAAGCCTGCGCTGGTGCCGGGAAGACCTGGCTTTTGTCCAAACGCTATGCTGCTATCATGGATGATTTTGCGCATCAGCATGCCCGGAACCCCCAGGCACCCTTACAGGATGCATCGAATATCTTGGTTATCACCTTTACCAGAAAAGCAGCGGCTGAGATGTCTGGTCGTATCTATGCAGATCTTAATAAATTGCTTAATGATGAGACCCTGGATCATGCGCCTGACAATTTCGGGAAGCACCTCAGGCAGGCCTCTCAAACCTACAAAATGCATTTGCGCTCGACCTATTCCAAAAATGCCATATCAACCATCGACTCATTCTGCACACAGGTACTTCGGGATCAAGCCGAGCATCTTGACCTGGACCCGGAATTTCGGATTCAGGATGAGGCGGACACGCAACGCATGGAACTGGAAACCTGGGAAAAGTTTCTTCGGGAACGCAGCCTTAACCAGGATGAAGACCTCAAACTTCTGCTGGATAACCTTTCAGCATATCATCTCAGCGAGTACATAAAAAAACTACAGAATCATTCCCAGCTCATGTCAAAGTGGTTGGAGCATCAGTCCTCCCATTCTCCTGAAGAATTACAATCCGAATTCAGGCAGGCCCACCCACTACCGACGGTTTTAAAACAAGTTGAACAGCACCTGATCACACTTGTAGATGGCTTGCCGGATAAAGCTGAAATGATCGATCCAAGTCATCAGCATTATCGCAATTTTGCTGATTTACTAGACTTTCTACAGACACCCATTGATGACGATTACCAATTCGGGTTAGAATTATTGGAGTTTGTTCGTCGGATCACCCTTACCAGTAAACGGGATAAATATCTCTCCCGGATTGCTATCCCATCGAAAGTTTGGTCCACAGAATGGGCCGGTGAGATTCGAGAGCGTCTCAAATCATTTCTGGCAGATATGCAGGATATTCTACCGCACGAAATACTTGTGGATGAAGTCCCTGGAAAACTGGATCTCCAGGCCTGCACAGTTCAACATCATCTTGCTAAATTCTTTCTGAACTATTTAAACACGCTGAATCAACGGCTCAAACGAGAAGGCGTGCTCAGCTTTAATGAAGTCATTGTCCAAACTCGGCAACTCCTGAATGACCCTAAGATTGCAGCCCACTATTCCAAGCGTTTTAGTCATATCCTTTTTGATGAATTCCAGGATACCAACGATCTGCGTTGGGATATTGTGCGTCTGATCGCCCAGGGGGGTCAGGCCAAACTCCGGAATCGTGGTCTCTTCATTGTTGGGGATACTAAACAGTCCATTTACCGTTTCAACCAGGCTGATGTTCAGGTAATGAATCGGGTTCAACAGATCATCAGAGAGGGCAATGGCGCAGTCCTCACTGCAGATGAGACTTATCGGTCTTCACGAAAATTTGTAGAGACGGTCATTAATCCAATCATCAGCGCTGCTTTTCCACGTGATGCGGAAAAGGCAGATCTGGCCTTATATGAAACGGCCTTCCGACCAACCACAGCCGCAACCCATAGCCCCTTATCGGCTGAACAACACCAACTTTCCCGCTGTGTCCTCAGTGTGGTGCTTGAGGATGAAGCATCTCGTAAAGTAGCCACTGACATACACCATGTTGCTGGTCTAACCAATGATTGGCTGCAGTGGATCGCTGCCAATTCAATTGTTCCTAAAGACGGCCCTGCTATTGGCATTTTACTGCGTTCATTTACAAATATTCTGGACTATATCCGCATCTTCACAGCCAAGGGCTTGCAGTTTGAAGTGCTTTCCAGTAAAGGGCTTTTTAAACAACAGGAAAGTTTTGATATCTATCATCTCCTGAGTGTGCTGGTAAATCCTCTGGATGATCTGGCCCTGGTTGGATTGCTCCGTAGTCCCTTCTTTATCATGACTGATGCTGAGATTCAGGAATTGCGCGAACATATCGGTGAAAAGACGTATTCCGGGTGGGTTTGGAGCAGCTTAATCCAAACACGCTTGGAAATCGTTGAAACAATACAATCCTGGCAGCGACAAACTTCGCGGGTACCCATTGACCGGCTGATCACAAGCATCCTGGCTGAAAATGAACGTCGTCTGGGTTGGATCTCTGAAACAGGTGGGGTTCTACGCCTGGCTAATATTGACCGTTTACTGCTCATGATCCATCAATTGTCTCTGGATGGCCTGGGCTTGCGTGAAATTCTCGAATACTTCAAGTTTCAAATTCAACATGGTGATGCTTCTCAATCTGAGCTACCCGGTAAAGCTCAAATCCAGATTCTGACGATTCACAAATCCAAAGGTCTGGAATTTCCGGTGGTGATTCTTCCCAGTCTGCAGTCTCCAGCAGCTACAGAGAAAAGCGGGATCTATCTAGGACGTGAGGGAGGTCAATGGCAAGCGGGAATCACCATTGATACGCGGACTGAAAGCCATAAGACCTGGATGTATGAGCGGATCAAAACTCAAACTAAAGCTGAAGAAGAAGCTGAAGATAAGCGATTGTTCTACGTGGCGCTTACCCGAGCCCGTTATGGTGTCAGTTTGGTTGCGAAAATAAAACCAGAGCGGCAACCCGGTTCGAACACCAGGTGGCAACGTTATCTATCTCCTGTATTCGATTTAGAGCTTGACAAAGAACTGGCCCTAAGTGATCCGGCAACTCTGAAACAGGAATGGCTGGATCGTTCTACACCTGAGTTGATCTATGATCTGGTTTCAGGTTCTGATCTGTTGAAAACTGAAGCTGATCATGCTAAAAATAAGGGCAGTCAGTTCACCCCAATTCCAGCTCCAAGTCCAAGTTTCAGATATGAAGAGATTTCCCCCCACACCATCATGAGTTGGTTTGATCAGGGTAACTTTGTCGGAGCAGATGAGCGTCAGCATGGTGATAACTTGGGACTGGAAACTTCACCGCTAAAATTTGGCCGCTTACTTCACCGTGCTATGGAAATGGAGTGGTTTGATCCGGACAAATATCGCGAACCGATCAAGCTCTTTTTAGAAGATGAAGGCATTGGTGATCCAATTGACCAGCGGCCATTTTTAGATGACTTAAGTGAATGTCTATTGATCTATCGCAAGAGCCGATTAGCCCGCAAAATGGCTGATCTAGCTCCAACCGATAAATTGCCGGAATTACCGGTATTTGGCTATTTACAGAGTACCTCCAGAACCTACAAAGTCTCTGGTGTAATTGATCTGCTTTATCAAGATCATGATGAATGGGTTGTCCTGGATTACAAAACCGATAAAGAACTGCCTCAAA
>JAOZSM010000182.1 GCA_029939675.1 Fidelibacterota bacterium | reverse complement strand
GGGATCTTCAATCTTCAATCTTCCGTCTGGGCCGTTTCGGTTGCACTACCCAGAGCATTCATCAAAGTATGCCAGGATAGGCTGGCGCATTTCACTCGGGCTGGAAATTCCTGGACACCTGCGAAGATTGCCAACTTACCAAGTTTATCCAGCTCATCATCATTAAGTAGCTTACCAGTGACCAAGTCATGGAAATGTTCAAAATATTTTTGGGTCTCTATAATAGTTTTGCCTTTAAGGAACTGGGTCATCAGACTGGCTGAGGAAGTTGAGATGGCACAACCACTTCCCACAAAGCTAATATCTCTGATTGTCCCGTCCTCAATCTCCAGAAATAGTTCCAACTTATCCCCGCAGAGTGGATTGTGTCCGTTAGCATGGTGGGAATGGACATCCATCTTTCTAAAATTTTTGGGATTTCTGTTGTGATCCAGGATGACTTCCTGGTACAGCTCTCGTAATTCTGACATTAGCCCATGAGTTCCTTCACTTTATGGATAGCACTGGTGATCTCATCGATTTCAGCCTTTGTATTGTAGAAACACAGGGAGACCCGGGTGGTTGCTGGAATATTATAGTGATCCATGATCGGTTGGGTACAGTGATGTCCCGTACGTACCGCTATTCCTTCCATGTCCATGATAGTACCAATATCGTGAGGATGAACCCCCTCCAATACAAATGAGATTACACTTCCCTTATTAGGGGCAGTACCGATGAGGCGTAAGCCAGCTACAGTCTCAAATTTTTCAGTGGCGTATGCTAATAGCTCCTGTTCGTATTGGACAATGACTGATAGACCTACAGCAGAGATATAATTAAGTGCACTTGCTAAACCGATTGCACCTTCAATATTGGGAGTACCGGCTTCAAACTTATAAGGGATCTCATTAAATTCTGTTTTTTCAAAACTCACGTTTAGGATCATGTCGCCGCCGCCCTGATAAGGACGCATGCTTTTTAAGTGCTCTTCCCTGGCATATAATGCCCCAATACCTGAGGGAGCATAGATCTTATGCCCGGAAAAAACAAAGAAGTCACAATCAAGGGCCTGGACATCAATAGGGAAGTGGGCGATGGATTGAGCTCCATCAATGAGAACGGGAATATTTCGGGCGTGCGCCTGTTCGATAATCGAGGAAACATTGTTAATGGTCCCCAAAGAATTAGACATATGCGTAACTGCCACCAGCTTAACTCGCTCGGTCAAAAGTTTTGGTAACAGAGTAAGATCCAGCTCACCATTTTCCAGCAGGGGAATAATCTTCAGCTGGGCCTTTTTCCGCTCGGCCAGCATCTGCCAGGGAATAATATTGGAGTGGTGCTCCATTTCTGAGATCAGAATCTCATCCCCAGCCCCCAGAATGGGCGCCAGGTAACTGTTGGCTACCAGATTGACCGCCTCAGTAGCTCCCCGCACAAAAATGATTTCCTTGACACTGCCAGCATGAATAAACTTCTGAACTGTTTCGCGGGCAGACTCATACAGTGCAGTTGATTTTTGACTCAGGTAATGGACACCTCTATGAATATTAGCATAACTATTCTGATACAGGTCACTAACCGCATCAATCACCTGTTGGGGCTTTTGAGTGGAGGCAGCATTATCCACATAGATCAGAGGTTTACCGTGGGCTTTTGTCTGTAAAATTGGGAAATCTTTGCGAATATTTTGAATATCAAACATGATCAACCCTGATCTTATCCAAACGGCTGGTAATCTCATTCTGGATATAGTCTCTTAGCGATTCCAGTTGAATTTCCTCCGTGATTTCCGCTGAAAATGCGCGCGTTAACATTAAAGCAGCATCAGCTTGAGAAATGCCACGGGATTGGAGATAGAATAATGCATCATCATCCAGCTCGCCCACTGTTGCTCCGTGTGTACATTTTACGTCGTCGGCAAAAATCTCCAATTGGGGTTTTGTGTCAACTCGAGCATCTCTGGAGAGTAGCAGGTTCTTGTTGGATTGCTGCGCGTCCGTTTGTTGGGCGTGTTTGCGAACCAGAACCATGCCGTTGAAAACCCCCCGGGATTGACCATTCATGATACCTCGGAAGTGTTGATCACTACGACACTGGGGATTTGCATGATCCATATAGGTCCGGATATCCAGATGCTGTGAATCATCTCCCAGATAAATACCGCGTAAAATAGCTTCTCCACCGGGACCATCAAAAATTACTTCCAGGTTTGAGCGGGTTAGCCGGGATCCCAATAAGTATTGGTGGGCTTTCAAGACAGCAGAACGAGCGATCTGAACCGTTGTATTGGAAATATGATCGGTCGATTCAGACTCCAGACCAATCTTATAAAGCTCTAAATCAGCCCCTTCATCCAATTGAATGGTGTCAGCAGGAATGGTCACAGCTTGGACACCTGCAGGGGAGGCATACTGCTGGACAATCTTCAGGCGACTATTTTGCCCGAGATGAATAATGTTTAGGGGATGTGAGATTGAGACTGAATCATTGCTAGAACTGAGATACAGTATCTGGAGTGGTTGTTCGATCTCAATATTCTGGTCCAGCTCTATGAACAAGCCTGAATTGGAGAGCCCCCTCGTTATGTGTTGGAAGATGTTATCATCAGTTAGTTTTGAACGATTTATACTTGCTTCCGCCCGTTGAAGTGACTCTGAGGGAAGCGTTGACATTTGTTTAACACTAAGACCAGCCGGTATCTCTGTGGCTAGATCCACGGATAGTTTACTGTCAAAGACACCATTCACGAAGACCAGATGTTGGGCATTTGGAATAGCCTGTTTGAGCTTCTCTAACAGTGGAAGATCCACCGGAGCTTCAGATGCAGGTCCAATTGTCCGGGTTAAAAGCTCGTTCAAAGGTGTGTTGCGCCACTCCTCGTCTTTCCGAGTTGGAAAACGTGCTGAATTCAACACTGCCAGTGAGGCTTTTCGCAACTCTGCCGAAAGAGCAAAACTGGATTCAGCCTTGGAATGAACTTGATCCTTGATCCAATCCTGGAAATTATTTACTGTTTCAGTCACTGCACTTGCTTCCTTCAGGAAGGGGTTTCGGTTTTTTCGAGTAACCAGTCGTAACCGCGTTCTTCCAGCTCCAGGGCCAGTTCTTTGGTACCAGACTTGATGATGCGACCGTTGGACAGGACATGCACGAAATCAGGAACGATGTAATCCAGGAGACGCTGATAGTGGGTAATGACCACAAAAGCATTGGACTCCGAGCGTAATTTATTCACACCACCGGCTACGATCCGCAAAGCATCAATATCCAACCCTGAATCTGTCTCGTCCAGAATAGCGAGAGTGGGATTGAGGACTGCCATTTGCAGGATTTCATTCCGTTTCTTCTCACCACCTGAAAAACCCTGATTAACCGGACGTCGCAACAAGTCTTCCTTCATTTCTACCAGGGCCATCTGTTTTTTGATCAGTCCCAGAAAATCAATGGCATCCAATTCCTCTTCACCACGATGTTTACGAATCTCATTCAAGGCTTTTTTCAGGAATGATGTATTATTAACACCGGGAATCTCAATGGGATACTGAAAAGCCAGGAAAAGACCCTCTCTGGCCCGTATCTCCGGTGCCATCTCCAGTAAATTCAACCCTTTATAGTGAGCTGAACCTGAATTTACAGTATAGCCAGCCCGACCGGAAAGAACGTGTGCCAGGGTACTTTTACCAGAGCCGTTAGGTCCCATGATAGCGTGTATCTCACCTGGTTTAACGTCCAGAGTCAATCCATTGAGGATCGGCTTTTCCTCAACTGAAACGTGTAGATCTTTAATCGATAACATTTATCAAAGCTCTCCCGAAATACTTAATAATTGCAGAGTTACTGTTTCTTTTTCTCTCGCAAAGCTCGCAGAGCCGCAGAGATAAATAATGTTTTTTGTATTTATAATTAAATTGGCAGCTTGATATGCATCAATAAATTTAAGTACAGATCTAAGCATATAGAACACGCCTGTAAATCAGTTTCTTGTGCAGGTTATTTACAGCTAAAACTCTGCGTCTCTGCCTGCCTGGCGAAGCTCGAAGAGCGTAGACTGGCGAGAGATTATTTTTAAGCCAACACAGCATAGTTTATCCCACCGAACCTTCCAGGCTGAGTGCCATCAGCGCTTGTGCTTCAACTGCAAATTCCATGGGCAATTGTTGAAAGACCTCTCGGGCATAACCTGAGACGATCATTCCCACTGCATCTTCAGTAGAAATACCTCGTTGGTTCAGATAAAATATTTGATCATCACTAACTTTTGAGGTAGTGGCTTCGTGTTCTACCTGAGCAGACGGATTCTCGATTTCCAGAAAAGGGTAAGTGTGAGCACCACATTGATCCCCAATCAGTAATGAATCACACTGCGAGTAGTTCCGGGCGTTTTCAGCTTTGCTGTTCACCTTGACCAGACCACGATAAGCGTTATTGCTTTTTCCGGCTGAGATACCCTTGGATATGATCAAGCTGCGAGTGTCTTTGCCAAGGTGGATCATTTTTGAACCTGTGTCAGCCTGCTGAAAATTATTCGTCAGGGCAACTGAATAGAACTCACCTACAGAATGATCACCTTTAAGAACACAACTGGGATATTTCCAGGTAATGGCAGACCCGGTTTCAACCTGGGTCCAGGAAATCTTGGATCGCGTACCGGCACATAAGCCCCGCTTGGTCACAAAATTATAGATACCGCCAACACCCTCTTTATTACCGGCATACCAGTTTTGAACTGTGGAATACTTGATTTCCGCATCATCCATGGCAATCAGTTCCACAATGGCAGCGTGCAGCTGGTTTTCATCGCGCATGGGAGCGGTACAACCTTCCAGATAACTTACGTAACTGCCCTTATCGGCTATGATCAAGGTGCGTTCAAACTGACCTGTCTTGGCTGCATTGATTCTAAAATAGCTGGAAAGTTCCATGGGACAGCGCACACCAGGTGGGATATAGACAAAACTACCATCACTAAAAACAGCTGAGTTTAAAGTTGCATAAAAATTATCAGTATAAGGCACAACGGTACCCAAATACTTTTTAACCAACTCAGGGTGATCTTGAATGGCTTCACTCATGGGACAAAAGATGATCCCTAAATCGTTCAGCTTGTCCTTAAACGTAGTGGCCACAGAGACACTGTCAATAATGGCATCTACGGCAACCCCGGCTAGCAATTCCCGCTCTTCCAACGGGACGCCCAGTTTGTCAAAGGTTCGGATTAGCTCGGGATCAACTTCATCCAGGCTTTTAGGTGCGTTCTCATTTTTGGGGGCAGCATAGTAGTAAAGGTCATCAAAATCAACTTCAGGATAGTCAAGTTTTGGCCATTTGGGCTCTTTCATCTTTAGCCAGTGGCGGTAAGCTTTAAGACGCCATTCGGTCATGAACTCAGGCTCGTTCTTTTTGGCTGAGATCATACGTACGATATTCTCGTTCAAACCGATGGGGAATTCTTCCATCTCGATCTCGGAGACAAAGCCGTATTTGTATTCCTGATCCGTTATACTCTGGATCGTTTGCTGCTCATCGCTTAAGGTGTTTTTGGGGTTGTTTTCAGGGTTCAATATTTGATCTTTCTTCTCCATGTTCGTCTCAAGTAAAGCATATTGTACAAAAAAGTCAAGATTAAAAGAAAAATCTTAAAAAGAAGGTGCAATTCCACCTCGCCCCCAGAAGCCCACGATTTCAATCGTGGTTCAACAACGCGAAAATAAAACAAAAACCATTTCAATGGTTGATGAAACCGCAAAAAGTAGTTGAGAAACCATAGAATGTACTCTCATTACATTAAACGCAACCACATATCGTAAACATATCTAAACTCATAAATATCATTACTCTGCGTCTCTGCGATCTCTGCGAGAGAAACTTTTTGGGGGACGTCAATGGTTTACATGCAAACTTCGCAGTCAGGAAATCCCCTTGGCTTACTTGATACATAACAATGCAAATACCGCTTGTGTAATGGCGCAATTAATGTAAAATACGCCATTAGGGAAAGGGCTGGTCACAGATGATCCACATACAAAGAACAATATTCGATTCATTCAAGAACGGACTCCAGGCAAAGAAGGTGCTCGTATTACTAGGAGCCAGACGGGTTGGAAAGACTGTACTTATCAAAGAGTTCCTGAAGAATATTCCTCCAGAGGATGTGTTGCTATTAAACGGTGACGATATCCAGAATGTAGAACTCATTAGAGCGAGATCAATTGTGAATTATAAACGCATCCTTAGTGGTAAGAAATATCTGGTTATTGACGAGGCCCAAAAAATCCCGGAGATAGGTAGCAAACTTAAATTA
>JAOZSM010000181.1 GCA_029939675.1 Fidelibacterota bacterium | reverse complement strand
TTTATATCTCCAAAGTTGTTGTGTAATTATGTGAAATAGTGATCTCACACTTATCACAGATTTGCTTCCTGCTTAAATCCTTTTCCTGGATCTCCCAGAAAGGGACGTCTTGCAATACGTTAACGGTTATATCAATTGTTTTAATTCGCAGCAGCTGAAAAATATGCTGAATAACTGAGCTTTCTGACAATTCAGGTCCATGAAACACAACCTTGTTGATATTTTGGGGTGTAACATTCTGGTGGTCAATAGCCACAATATTTAGAGCTACTGGCTGAACGCTGTAATCAACCCTCTTGGCTATCTCAAAGAATGATGGATGAAAAGGGCGAAGACTATACCCATCTCCAGTTCCCCCCTCTGGAAAGAATGCTAGATTAAGTCCTGTGCTATGAGCAACACTAGTTGCTTTTTCTATGATAGCCGGGATAGATCGTTTATTCCCTCGGTCCACAAAGAAGAAGCCCATCGTTGACATCACAAACCCAACAATGGGCATTCTTCTGACTTCACTACTTGAGATGACCAGGCAAGGAGACAAGGACATAAGTAGCAGTGAATCTATATAACCCCAATGATTTGAGGCAAATATTGTATCATTACCATTAACGCTCTGATCTCCATGCACCTTTATTCCAATCACGACCAGGATCAATTTAGCTGTATTCTGCAAAACGTATCTTGTGTTATACATAAGGTATTGTGACCTTGAGAATGGAATCATGACACCAGCAAGGACCAGCGATATAGCAATACTAACTATGATAATAGAAAGAACCAGGATCGATCGGTAAGTTGCCCGGATATATTCTATTAGCGTTGAAAACATCGATTGGTTCTGTTCAATCATCATATTGTATTAGTAGTCTGAAAGTCTTTTAGAAACTGTATTTGAATTTGAACATGAGCATGTCATAATCATTAAAGCTTGCAAAGGCATTACTACCAGTACCGTCGAATAGGCCTGCGGTTAATGATATTTCAGCGTTATCAGTCGCCATATATGTTATTTCGGGTATATAGATCAGCGTATGATTATTCTCAACATCATCCCAATCCGAAACAATATAGCCACCATTAATGGGAGACAGCTTAAGCTTGGCATCAAAAAAGGATTTCTCAACTCTAACAAAGAAATAGTCATTTAAAGCGTCTGACCCACGCTCATTTATAAACCCATGCAAATACTGGACATTTATGTAAGCACCATTAGAAAGCGTGTAATCTGCCCCTACCACATATTTAGTATATGCATCTTTCTTCAGCATGATTGAATCCTGAACTATTGTACCAGCTGGCATAGCATACAAAGCTGATAAATCACTTGTCATCACAATATCATCCTCAGGCAGAAAAGTGGCGGCTTCTGCCCACACACCGACACCCATGATACTCCCTGCCAGGTCAGCTCCAATGATCTGATTCCGGTAAAATGATAGTTGTGAATTGATGCTTATTCCACCCATTGCGTCTACTGGAGTGAAGGTATTATAGGTGCTAACAGGGATCCCGTCTATTCCCGATAGATAGCTTAGCGAGAAATCAAAGCCAGCAACAAATCCCTTAAACCTGATCCCTGCTGTTGAGCTCTCTGCCAAATTGGATTCTGGCATCATCAATTGATCAGTTAAGCCTGTCAATGTTAGCCCTGGTGGCATTTCCATGGCAGGTGCCAAAGCATTTGAAAACATCCCAATGGGCGTATTAGCTGGCTGAAAAAAGGGCACAAAGGCTCCTTGAATAGAGAATTCAGAATTGAAATAATAGTCAAAGGAAAATGCATCTGAACCACGGTGACGACCAAAGTCCAGGACATCTTCCATGTCGTAGGGATTAAGATTATCAGTTGGATTTAATAGATCAGCAGTTCCCCAGGTAATCCGCTGGCGACCAATCTTCATATCCAGGTTATCTGACAATATACCGTACAGTTGAACATAGGCTTCTCTGACCTCCAGATTATATGGATCGAGCGTACCCTTGTTATACATATCCGCTGACGAAGTGATCATTGGTAAATCAATATTTCTCAACCAGACCTCACTGTAAAACTTTGAATCGCCTGAGATTTTTTTATTGAGCTTAATAGTTAGCCGGTTCTCTTTCCAGGCCCAGTCATTAGGATCTTCAAGTAAGACCCGTTGGTTACTTAGTAATTCTCCTGATACTTTTAATTCATCCTGTGCGCTTACGATATTTGTACCCATCACAAATACTAGCACCGCTACAATAATCGGACTTGCTATTTTCATGTTATTTTGTAATCCTTTTTATGGTGGTAAGACCTATTTATTGTTTAAGCTTTCTTACGGTAAACTCATCGTCTGTAAAGCCTTGGTCATACTTAACATCAGACATGAGCATCTTGGTCGAATGCTTCTTCTTCAGATCCGTGATGGACATTTCCTGAGCGTTCCAATACTCACCAACTTGTACGAAGGTGTAGGTTCCCTCTTTGACTTTTCGGCCACCTCTATCGTAATAGTCCATGGTAGTTGGGGTGTAGTTTTCCTTATCTATTTTGACAATCAATTTGGAATACTTTGATTTCTTAGACAAGGGCACTAATTCCAGAACAAAAACGGCTTCTTCTGTGGAGATCAGCTTCGGTGTGTATTTCTCCGAATAAGGTTTGGCCTCCATGTCATCGTATGAGAAGTCAGTCCCGGCAAAGTTCTGGGATTTTACCGATGATGATATCCGTCTTTCTTTACCAAAGGCTGGCATATACATATACATCACATCATCTGGCAGGGAGAGGACAGCAATTCCTGCCTGAGCTGCTGGAGCAGTAAAGCGAAAGATACGCCTATCGGTACCTTTTTGGATAATATTGGCTTCTCTGGTTTTTTCTTTACCCTTTTTATCAATCAGGATAATTGTAGTTTTTCCTGTCATATCCTTGGGCGAATACATGACCTTATCCATTTCTTTTAAAATGACTTGGGCATCTTGGGCGTAGGCATTCATCCCGATTAAAAGAAATAATGCGCTTACAAAAACTGATATTTTCTGGGTTTTCATCTAAAACTCCTCCTGGTTAAACATCAATAACGTTGTTTTGAATATTCTCTACTTTTCTATAGTAGAGGATGAGTAATACAGGTAATAATGTTAAGGCTCCGAGACCTGATCCAAACATGCTCAAGGCTACTAATATCCCAAAGTTTTGCAGGGGTACCATTTGCGAAAATACAAGCACCAGAAAACCAGCCGCTACTGACAACACATTTATCACAATAGCCTTGCCACTGATCTGAATAGTTTCTTCCATTGCCTGGTATAGATCTCGTGTCTTTTCATGAACATGACTGAAGTGAGTAATGATGTGGATTGAGTAGTCAATCCCAATACCCAAAGCGATACTGGCAACAAGAACAGTCGCTATATCCATGGGAATCCCGGTAAATCCCATAAAGCCAAATAGGATAATTATTGTTGCTATAATTGGAATCGCAGCAAAGAGACCTTTAATGGGAGACCGCAAGATTGTTCCAACAATTAACAGCACCATAATTACTGCTATTATTAAACTACTCATTTGACTCTGCATGAGACTCTTGTCTAATTGGGTGTAAACCGATGGCATGCCTGTTACTGCAATAGCACAATTATCAGTAGAATTCTCAGTGACAAAAGTATCCATGTATGTGACAAAATCACCTAAGAGCTTGCTGTCACTTGATGCGAATTTTGATTGGATAATCGCTTTGTCAAGATCGTCTGAAACTAGCTGTGGCATAATATCCTGACCATCCAGTAAAAACCATAACTGTTCAATTTTAGCTTTTTCATCTGGAATACGCTTTCCCTCACCCATGACATCATTCATTTCTTCTACCAGGTCAGCGATTGACTGGGTTCTGTCGATTTCAGAGAACTCTTTCATATAGTTCTCTGTCTTGATCATCATTTTCAGGACTTCCGGGCTTTGAACATCTCCCTTGAATACAACAAATACCGGCTGGGATCCTCCGAACTTTTCCTGCATGATATCCTCGGATACACGGGCAGGATTATCGCTTTTAAAGTATTCGCTCATATTGACTTCGCGTTCCACTAGAAACACACCACTTATACCAACCAGAATTAGCAGCACCCAGGCAGACAGCGTGAATTTGGGATGAGTAATCAATAACCAGTGTAGAGGTTTTAGAATATAATTGTCAACGAAGACGTGTTCTTTTTTGCTGTTTTGTTCAATTTTCTCTTTACTCCTGAACATTGAAAATGCAGAAATCAGTGCTGGAACAAAGAACAATGAAAGT
The DNA here is from genome assembly GCA_029939675.1 of Fidelibacterota bacterium. GTDB lineage: Bacteria > Fidelibacterota > UBA8477 > UBA8477 > JABMPR01 > JABMPR01. Next base: position 2,078 of record JAOZSM010000181.1, on the reverse strand, counting down.
AGCATTGCAAAGAAAACACCCAGGGCTGTAAAAATGCCAAAATCACGAATCAGATCCAGGTATGCCCCAAAGACAAACGCAACAAACCCAATCATGGTCGTTAACCCAGCCAGTAAAACGGGTGTAGTAATGTTGGCAACTGCTTCAATCAGCGCCCTGCCACGATCTTTGTCAAGGGTCATGTTAATGCGATTAACCACATGAATCGTATACGCACTGCCTACTGCCAACAGAATGATGGGTGTTATATTGGAGATCATAGATAATTCATACCCCAGTAGATTCATTGTCCCCAGCACCCATATTACTGACAGCGCTGCAGTAAGCATGGGTAGCAGAACCCCGCTAAAAGACCTGAAAGCTAGAAATAGAATAAGGGCAATGACGAAAAAGGTAATTGGAATTAACCAGACCATGTCAGCAACAATCAAATCGGCAATATCATTCATCATAAACGGTAATCCAGCGAAATAGATCTTTTCTGGTAGATCCAGTGATTTAACTGTCTCTTTTATATTTATTGCTACGGCCTGTTTGTCAGCATCTTCAAGCATGGTAAACATGATTAAAGTTGAAGTACCATCCTCTGAAACGATTGTACCGTTATACATGTCTTTCGACATCACTCGAGTTTTCAAGGCTGTTAATGCCGAGTCTGTTTCTGGTAAATCGTATTCATCGAGCAGAGTGCCGATTTCAATACCCCACTCATCACCTTTGATGTCAAGTACATTTGTTAAGCTGGTGATAGTTGATACGCCCTCTGCAAGGCCCACTTCATCAGTAATCAACTTTATATGTTCAATAGCTTCTTTAGTGTAGATATCTTCAGTTTCAATAATAATCATCCCCATATCATTGCCACCAAATTCTGAACCGACTTCTTTATAGAGTAGCGCTGCCGGATCATCATCTGGCAAAGAGCTGATGACATCTGAATTAATTGTTAAATCTTTAACTTGATATCCAAGGAAGGCTGTTAGCACGATGACTAGGCCAATTATCAACCACCTATATTTTATAATGCTTTCTGATATGATTTTCATATGTTTCTTTCTATTTTTGACTGTTAATGTTTTTTAGTCAGTTTAGGTTTAAAAAAAAAGCCTATGGAGCTAATCCTTTGATTAATATTCCCATCAATCCTTCAAAATATGGAGAGTACTTATCATATTTCTCTTGTAGGAAAAATGGTATTTCAAGTCCCTTTAACACCATGATGAACATATCTAGTAGAACATCCATCTCTTTAACAGGTGCAAACTCTCCGTTTTCTATTCCCTGTAATATGATCTTTTTAAGATTCTCCTTTTCCCAGTTATCTAAATCAGTTCTCAGACTGTCGATAAAATCAAAATGTTCAAAGAAGTCAGCCCTCAATGTTTCATGATAATTGGCTGAATCGTTGAGCACGACCATTCTATCTACTAAATACTTTTTTATCTTTTCAGAGGCATCTAAGTCTGGATCTTCAATAATATTTGATAGCGTGTGTTTTAGTTTATTGATCTCTTTTGAAACGACCTCTTTGAATAGTTCCTCTTTACTGGCAAAATGGTAATAAAGAGAACCCTTTGCTTTTCTAGCAATCTTAGCAATCTCATCCATTGAGGTTTTGTGAAAGCCAAAACGACTGAATAACCTATCAGCGACCTTGATGATTATATTTCTAGTATCGTCTAAACTCATTTATAATATCTGACTATATTCGTTCACGAGTATAGTTTAATAACTTTCTTGCTCACTGCAACTAAAAACTTCGTCCTGTATTACAGCGATTACAATTTCTCGCTCTGTGAGTAGACTGTTTGCGTATACGGCAGCTTATCAGCCGCATGTTATACCTCCAAGTCACCCGCATCAGGCAAATGATTGGCTTGCTTAGAGAGGTCTGAAATACTTCTAAGACCATATACAGTTCCAAGTGGTATGCAACGTGTCATACTCGAGAACCTCAGCAAGACACTCAAGACCGTCTCCCTGAGGTGGCTGCTGAGCCTGCTGAAGTACTCTCGAAGGGTAAATATCCACTCTTTTTTTGGGGGACATCTTGAACTGAAATTGGTATAACACCCACC
>JAOZSM010000180.1 GCA_029939675.1 Fidelibacterota bacterium | reverse complement strand
CTGGAAGAAGCCTACGACTGTACCGTTATTGCGGAAGAAACAGTAGGTGACAGACCGGCCCTCGTTGTAGAATTGGTAGCCAAACGCGATGATGTGGCCTATGCCAAACGTAAGGTGTGGGTAGATTCAGAACGCTGGTTAGCACTTAAGGAAGAACGTTACGCCCGCAGTGGCAAACTGCTCAAGACCACTGAGATCACTGAGGTATTCAAGGTGCAAGGTCGCTGGTATCCCAAGCATATGATCTTCAAAGATGTCTTAAAAAAGGGTAAGGGTACTGAGTTTATCATCGATTCCATCAAATTCGATCAGGATATCCCGGAGCATTTGTTTACCAAGGCGGCGTTGAGAAAATAAAGCTCTGGATATCTAGTTCTTTGTCCCCTCCTGTGCACTATCAGGCTGGAGTGAGCAACTTTATAGAATCAAGAATTTATATATTTTCTCCCAGAATGATCTCGACCCGCCGGTTCTGTCGGCGTCCTTCATCACTGTCATCTTCAGTTATTGGCTGATACGGTCCACGTGCAACCACAACGAGACGTTCTGGATGTGCATTAGGTAGTCCTTCGAGATAATGCAGAACAGCCAATGCCCGCCAGCTGGAGAGGTCCCAATTGGAACGGTAGGCCGCAACAAAATTTTCGGCAATTGGCAGGTTATCAGTATGGCCTACTATCAGAATTTCTCGGCGGGGATGCTTCTCAAGAACTAACCAAATATCATCCAGCACTCGCCTGCCTCGGCTTGTGATCTGAAAACTACCTGACTGAAAAAGAAGATCATTCTTGATCACTGTACTGTTACCCTCAACCTGAACATCCTGGATCTTTGCTAATTTTGCCAAGGCGTCCCGCAGCTCAGCATCCTGCTTGCTGCCTTCGTTCTTGAGCTCGTCCAATTCCTTTTTCAGATCATCTATATTCTGCATTTGCTGACGTAGGTCGGTACTCAGTGCAACCAAGCTATCAATTTTTGCCTGTTTATCGGCTACTAGCTGTTGATTTCCGGCACATGAGTACAAAAATATTGAACTCAATATTACTAGATAAAGCCCCTGTCTATAATTCATCTGGTTCCCTTGTTTGTTAAATGTGTGTGATGCAATTTGATTGCCGCCTATGGTTCAAAAACGTTTATTCTGTTCCGGGTGCAATCAAATCCATTTTTCCGGAATTGCATTAAAAATCTTTACCTGAAACCAAGCTAATCCCTTAAAAAACCATAGATATGATATCGAACCAGTCCACGCTCTTCGAGCTACTCACAGACAAACCAACACAGTACTCTGAGTGACCCCAATGCTTTTATCGGGATCACTCAGGAGCTTCCTTACTTCAAATAAAGCATTCGTTTGATCTGAGCAAAGCCCTCGCCTTCCAGACGGAAGAAATACATGCCAGAACTGACAGCATTCTGAGAGAGATCAGTACCATTCCACACAACGGAATAATTACCCTGCGTTTTAACTCCATCAACTAATCTGGTGATCTCTCGACCAGAGACATCGTAGACTGTTAAACGAACTGCAGAGGTGTTCGGTACTGAGAAAGAGATTGTTGTTGAAGGGTTAAAGGGGTTGGGATAATTCTGTTCCAAAGCCCATGCTTCTGGGAGCAGTTCTCTGGCATCAATTCCTACCGCTGGGTCAACCGTATAACTATGCATGGCAGTCGCCGTGGTTTCCAGCGAATCTGTGGCTTCGACCATCCAATCAATTCTAGAATCCCTTGGCATATCCAGCGTAGGCAAGGTTAAGAAAAGGTCCGTACCAACTGGTTGGGTGGTCACATATCCATTGCCAATAATAGTCACGGTGTAATAAACACTATCGCTATCCACATCAATGGCTTCCTCCCAGGTAAATGTCATCTCAGTACCCAGGATATTTTCGTTTTCACCGGGGGTGAGCAATGAAAAATGATCAGGAGCATCATTGACCGCTTCAATATCAATATAGACATAACCCGTGTCACTAGCTTCGGCATCGCTAACTGAATAGGTTATATAATCCAAACCACTATAATCACCGGCAGGTTGATACACCACATGATCTACATTCAAAGTATAGCTACCATTTGAAGGATCAACGATGATGGCATAAGTTAAGTCATCATTATCGAAATCTGATCCTGGTAGGTAAAAGTCAATGGATGAATCTTCCAACATATCAAGGTCCAGGTCCTCAGCAACCGGAGGAGTGTTTACAAAACCTACAGATTCATCAACAGTGAAGAAACGTGATTCAGAAATAACTGACAAGGCTGAGTCACTAGCTGTTACATTCCATTCAAGCACAGTTGCCCGTGGCATATCCAGAACAGAGTTAATCCAGAACAATTCAGTTCCAGCATCAATGGTCAGGTCATAGTCATCTGAAAAGACACGGATAGTATAAAATACACCATAACTATCAATATCTGAGGATACACCCCAACTAAACATCAAAGTGGAATCCATCACATTGATATTGTCTGCTGGAATGACGAGAGCGAATGCTTCAGGAGCATCATTTATAGGATTTATCGTCATCACAAATGTTTCAGTGTCCGACAAATTTCCGCTGCCATCATCTGTAACAGTCACCATGATGTTGGCGGTACCATTCCAGTTATTTCCAGGGGTCAGGGTCAGGGTGCTACCTTCAAGACTTACCATGACACTATCGTCAGATGAAACCACGGTGAAAGTCAGCTCATCATCTTCATTATCAGCAGCAACCAGAATAACATCCATTGGCGTGTCTTCATCTGTTTCCTGGTCACCAATCAGCTCAAGAACTGGCGCAGTATTGGGAGCCATAACCTCGATGGCAACCGTCCTGAAGTTGGAATATTCCAAACCGTCAAATGCTTGATAGGAGAATGAGTCATCTCCTGAAAAATCAACTGGAGGTGTATACGTTACCATTTCCCCATTTTGCACAAGACTTCCAACTGTAGCCCAGTCCCAGATAACATAGAACAGCTCGTCATCATCAGCATCAAACCCTTCAAGTGCTAATTCAACACTTTGATTAATAGCGGTTGTGATCTCCAGATCAAGAGCCGTAGGTGTTGTGGTAGGAAGAATGGCTATATCAACCCCATTTTCCCAACTCAGGAAGGGATAGCCATCATTTAAGATCCCCCCAACATGGTCCATATCCCAAAAATCATCATCACCATTTAAAAGCTCTCGCTCAAAATCCCAGAAAGCCAGGGTAAAAGTAGCATATTTCTTCATATCAACTGTAATTGTAGCTGTAGCACCAAGTCCAGTGTTTTGAACAGATGTTTCACTATCATAAAAATTATTTGTAAAAACACCGCCGCCATTATCAGTTCCGGCAAAACCTTTATCCAGCGGATTATCGGCTCCAGTATAACTCACACTTCCAGTAGAGAATGAATTTTCAATGGCACATGCTGGACCAACAAGCCCCACAAATCCACCAAGATTCAGAGAAGCTCCATCGTCACGGATCACGTCTCCACGCGCATAACAGTTCTGGATAAGACCCGGTGAAAATGGCTGTGCACCAGTGAACCCACCGACACGATCCTGTCCAAGTACGGTTCCTTTTGCAAATGAGCTACTGATCACATCATTTGAAGTAGAAGTTCCGGAAAAGCCACCAACACTACTCGCGCCCACAACGTCACAGCTACTGGAGCAGTTGAGGGTCGTTGAGGCTGCTGAATATCCAACCAAACCACCAACATAGTTACCTCCAGTCACAGATCCGGTGGTAAAGATATTAACTAGAGCTGAGCTGGAGTTCAATCCAACGAAACCACCGACATGACCAGCCCCAACAATACTCACGTCAGTTAGTCCCAGATCTGCGATCTCAGCTGAAAATAATTTGCCAAATAATCCTTGAATATCACTGCCTGGGCGGGCGATGGTCAAACCATCAATGACGTGTCCCTGGCCATCATAATGTCCTTCAAATGAGGTTCCCAGATTCCCGATGGGCGCAAACCCTTCACCACCATTCCAGGCAGCGGTTGGAGCAGCATCAATATCTGCGATCTGTATGTAATAGTGCTCCCAATAATCAGGATGCTCAGAAACCCACAGGAGATCATCCAAAGTCTCGATCTGAAAAGGATCAATTTCGGTTCCGGTACCGGTTATTCCGGCTAATTCAGTATCTACATTCAGGGTTACTTGAACTTCATCGGAAAAATCAAGGCCATCAAAAATGACATAGCTAAAATTATCAACACCATTAAAATCAGCATCTGGCGTATAGCTTAATACAGCGTCTGAAATGGGTTTGATGGACATACCCACGATATCGTAGGCACCATAACAATTTTGGACAGTTTGGGAAAATGACTCAAAGGCAATCTCAATAAATCCGGTGCCATTGGGGTCAAATTCAGCGACCCAGGCTGGATCACTGGCAGCCTGATTAATGCTTGCCACACCAAAGCCACTGGCATAGCCATTGACACCACCAGCACCTACAGGGCTAGGATAAAATATTTTCAGCCACAGGGACATATCATCAACAGCAAGTTTGGTCACACCATCCTCTTTGATACCACCGAATCCATTATTGTAGACACGAATTTCACCGGCCTCCCCCATTGTGTTCCAGGGGTCATTGGCATCTTCTGTGTTTACGTGGACCTGACTGGCTATTTCAAGAGCATCCAAGAACATATATAGATCAGCAACTCCATCAACCACGTCAAGAGCTTCAGTCAACGGTAGAGAGAGTGTCTCCAAACCTGAACCCTCACTATCGCAAGTACCATCACCGTGGGCATCGCTGTTCCAATTTAAATTTGTATATGCATAAACAGAGTTCAGGTTGCCATGTTCTTGAAAAGGTGAAGCATCCTGATCAAACATCCAATATTCAACAGAATATGGTCCTGCCTCGAGATCCTCAACCCCACCAGTAATGAGAGCTACTTCACCAATAATGAGATCACCATGAGCAGGTGGTCGTACTATTGGAAAGTACATCAAGTCATTATCAGCATCCGTTCCATTCAGCACGATCTCAGTTGCATCAAGCTCTGAAATATCGATAACATAGTCATCAGCATGGGGGGCGTTATTCTGGGCAAAAACATTTGAACTTAACCCCAGAGCCAGAATAAGGCTCAACATCAATTTTATCTTCATTTTTTTCATTCTCTCTCCTAAATAGAGTTTATTTTAGCGTTTCAGGGCGAAAAACTAACCGCTTACAGCCACGCTCAAAGCTGAATAATCCAGGTGGTGAAATAGATCACCAGCTCCCTTAAAGTGCTTGCAAATAGGTCTGTATTGTGAGCCAAATCATTGAAGCACACATTTAATAATTCTTGGTGTGCCCAAATCCAACTCACTGAATGGGGCGGAGCTTAATAAATGGTGTTTTTCATTGCAAATTGGGGTATCCAACTCATTTTAGCATGTATGCTATCACACATCTACATGAAGGAAATCAAAATGCGCTTTTCTAGGGGAATATTTGTAATAGGGTTGATACTTTTCAACCTACTGGCCTGTACCCATACTAAGATAATGACCCAAGATCCAGAACACCTGGGGGAGAAAAAAGGCTATTCAGCTGAAATTCAACTCGCTCTGGATCATTATCAAGCCGAAGCTGATTCACTCAAATTGCAGGCCCTTGAATATTTGCTGGAAAATATGAGTGGACATTCCTATGTCGCAGTAGAGCTATATGATAGTCTCAATCAGATCGTTCCTTTCTGTGTCACAGATTTTTCCGATTACAAATCCATGGTAGTCGGCATGGATAGCGTCGAAGAAAAAATTGGTGACCTCCACTTTGGGCGTAGTGAGACCATTAATGATCTGGATACTATTTCTGCCGCTCTGTTGATTGAGAATATTGATTGGGCCTTTCGAGCCTGGCAGGAGCTGTCCTGGGCCAGTAACCTGACCTTTTCTGAATTCACCAACTACATCCTACCCTACCGGGGCAGCAATGAACCCGTTGAGTCTTTCCGCCCCCTTTTCTGGAAACGTTATCATAAAATGTTAATCGACTCAACCGTAGGTGATGATCCTGTCAGAGCAGCTGCTCTGATCAACCAGGAGCTAACGAGCTGGTTCAAATTTGATGAACGCTATTACCGCCACCCAACTGACCAGGGTGTAGCAGAGATGCTTGATATGAAACTGGGCCGGTGTGAAGATATGACCAACCTGGCCATTGCGGCCATGCGGGCCAACGGGATTGCAGTGACCAGTGACTACACTCCTTACTGGGCAAATTCTGGAAACAACCATGCCTGGAATGCAGTGCTTTCCAAAGAGAAGGAGATTATTCCATTTATGGGCTGTGAACGCGACCCTGGTAACTACACCCTATGGAACAAATTGGCCAAAGTTTATCGCAAGATGTATGCTGACCAAG
>JAOZSM010000179.1 GCA_029939675.1 Fidelibacterota bacterium | reverse complement strand
GAAATACTTTGCACTTCAAGAGTGGCGAATACCAGTCAGTTCTGACCTATCATGAAGGCGATTACTTATATCACTCAGCTATCGCCCAGGTCAGATTTAATGGCGATACCAAAATTGTAGATTCCTTTAATCTGGAATTAGATACTAAATATTTCAGCACCCTGGAAGCGTTGGAGATGATCGTTTTGTTCGAGAATTTGCAGGATAATCTGGCTTTTGGCTATACTTCAGAATTTACACCCAATAATAACATTCGTATCTTTTAGTGAACTGTTCGTGCAATTCGTGTCCAAATAATAAAGACTAATTCTATGAAAACGATCCTCATCAAAAACCCGCTCCGGGTCGCCACTATGAATGACCGATCCACTGAATTTTCCGGTGGACATATCCTGATCGAAAACGGTATCATCAGATCAATTGGTCCAGAAACATTGGAAACTCAAGCTGCTGAAATCATTGATGCGTCTGAAATGGTGATCACACCCGGGTTTATCAATACGCATCACCATTTGTATCAGACATTGACCCGAAATATTCCACTCATGCAGGACCAGCCCCTGTTTCCCTGGCTCACCAATCACTATGAAGTTTGGCGTGAAGTAACGACAGAGGCGATTGAAGTCAGTACTCAAGTAGGTTTGTTAGAGTTGATGAAAAGTGGTGTTACTACTAGTTCAGATCATCTCTACTTATTTCCTGCCCAGGCCAGTCCTGAATTAATTGACACAGAAATTGAAGCAGCCAAAACCCTGGGTATCCGGTTTCAGCCGACCCGCGGTTCCATGTCTCTGGGTAAAGCTAAAGGCGGTTTACCCCCTGACGATGTGGTTCAAACTGAAACTGTTATTCAGGCAGATACGGAACGTCTGGTTGCTAAATACCATGATACCAGCATCGGTGCCATGACCCGTATCTCACTGGCGCCCTGTTCTCCTTTTTCAGTAACTGCTGAACTCATGCGGCAAACTGCCAACTATGCCCGGGATAATCAGTTGCAGATCCACACTCATTTAGCTGAGACTCTGGATGAGGAGAAATTTTGCCTGGATACTTCGGGACATCGTCCAGTGGGTTTAATGCAAGAGCTTGGCTGGCTCTCTGAAAATGCCTGGTACGCCCACACTGTGCACCTGAATGATGCTGAGATTAAACTCATGGGGGAAAACCAGGTTGGCATGTCACATTGTCCATCATCAAATATGCGTCTCGGATCTGGTCTTGCTCGCATAAGAGAGTTACTGGACGCTGGTGTCAAGGTCAGTCTGGGTGTCGATGGAAGTGCCTCAAATGACTCCAGTGATATGCTGCTTGAGATGCGTAATGCCCTGCTCATTTCACGCCTGCGCGAAGAACATAATTGGCTCACTGCCCGGGATGTTCTGCGGATGGCCACCCGGGGTGGAGCCGCCGCACTGGGACGGAATGATATCGGTGAACTCTCTGTTGGTAAACAAGCTGATCTGGCTCTCTTTAACATGCATGGCTTATCTCAAGCAGGCAGTTTAGCTGATCCTATTAGTAGTCTGATTTTTACCACTCGATCCCAAGCTGTTGATTATCTTATCGTGCAGGGACAAATTGTCATCAACAAGGGCAACTCAAAAGTGGACGAAACCAAACTAGTTGTTGAACATAATCAAATTGCGTCAGAAATGCTCAGCCGTGCTCAAAAGCGGACTGGTATTGATTTCTTAAATTATAATTCTAAATAAAAAATGAAGCTTCAAAACACAAATCCACAAAATTTATTAGCTGGTTCGTCTTCGCGAATGACCCAGGGGAATGCAGCGACCTCAAGAGGGAGATTGCTTCGTCACTCCGTTTCTCGCAAAGACGCAAACTGGAATTTTGTGGTTTAAACAAATGGGATAATACCATGTGGTCATCAATCGAACAAATCCTTAAACCCAACAGCTTCAGTGAAGCCCTCATCCTGCAAAAGGAAAACGGCGCGGTACTCTTTGCCGGGGGCTCTTATCTGGTTGCCCAAAAAGAGCGCTCAATCAGTACGCTGATAGACATCAATCATCTCCTGGATACTGAGATAACAAAAAACCGGTCAGTTTTACTGATCGGGGCTGCTTGTACCCTTCAAGAGCTCCTGGGTTCTGTTGACTCGGGTTTGGCAAAAGCAATTTCCAGCTCCTGCTCCTCCAAGAATATCCGAAATCAGCGAACCCTTGGTGGCGAAATTGCCCAGGCACGTCCAGACTCAGATCTACTGGTTTACCTTTATGCAGCCGAAGCACAATTGCAGATCAATGCTGCTGATAATCCAATTCATATTGCAGATTGGAACGGAGACGGGATTATTACAGTAATTCAGATCCCTTTGAACAATACAGCACTGGAGCGAGTGACTGTTCTGGACTCAGCTCCAGCATTTGTGATTACTGCCGTTCACCAAACTGCTGAACATATCACCCTGGCAATTGGCGGAAAAGCAACTCGAATTCTGTATTGCAAAACCCCGCTTGCTCCCGATGAAGGACAAATCAAAACCTTTATGGATAAAGTAGAATCAATTTTTACCGAAGATCACTTTGGATCACCCGCTTATAAACGCCAATTGGTCTCCAACCTGCTTACTGAAATGGTGGTGTCAGCATGATCATTCAATTCGAACTAAACGGTCGCTTGATCAAGGCTGATACAGACCCGGGAACCACTCTGCTGGAATACTTGAGAGGGGTAGAGTTGTATAGTGTCAAACATGGTTGCGATCATGGTGAATGTGGTGCTTGTACGGTGCTCATGAATAGCAAGAGTGTGAATGCCTGTCTGATTCTCATGCATGCCGTGGGTGGCAAGAAGATCGAAACCCTGGAGAGTTTTTCAACTCACGAACAGCTCCATGAAATACAGGAATCATTTCTCCAGGCCGGTGCTGTTCAATGCGGTTTTTGCACACCGGGGATGCTGCTATCCGTGGAAGCTTTAGATCGTGAAAATGGTGAAGTCACAGAAGCAAAAGTAAAGGATGCCCTGAACGGAAACCTGTGCCGTTGTACCGGTTATGTGAAACCAGTCGAGGCTGCTCTGAAAGTCCTGAAGAAAAATCAGGAGGTCTCAAAATGAAAATCATTGGAAAAGATACTCAACGGATTGATGGTGAATCCCTGGTCAGAGGAAAACCGGTTTTCACTGATGATATGAAACTGAAAGATATCCTCCAGGTTAAGATTCTCCATAGTCCTATTGCTCATGCCAGGATCCTGAATATCAACACCACACAAGCTGAAGCCCTGGATGGTGTGGTAGCTGTTTTTACCCACAAAGATTTTAAACCCCACTATTATACCACCGCTGGACAAGGTTATCCGGAACCAGGCCCCCGAGATATGCGCATCCTGGATTCGACTGTCCGGTATGTGGGTGATCGCGTAGCTTTTGTGGCTGCTGAATCACTGGAAATAGCCCAACAAGCTTTGAACCTGATTGAAGTTGAGTATGAGGAACTCCCCTGCATTTTTGATGTCCAAAAATCCATGACGGCCGGGTTTGCCTTGCATCCATCAGAGGGCACCAGCGGCATTCATGATATCAATAAAAACATTGCCGCTCATTTGGACGCCGAACTGGGAGATGTTGACACAGCCTTAAAAGAATCTGCCTACGTCTTTGAGGGGACCTACAGCACGCCTTTTGTACAGATGGCCCATATTGAACCCCATATTTCGCTAACATGGTTGGATAATGACAATCGTCTGGTGATTCGAACTTCAACTCAGGTTCCTCATCATGTTCGACGTATTGTTGCAGAAGTTCTTGATATCCCCATTGCTCGTATCCGCGTGATTAAACCCCGGATCGGCGGTGGTTTTGGCGGTAAACAGGAAATTTTGAATGAAGAAGTTGTGGGGGCAGTTTCTCTGAAAACCGGACGACCAGCCCGCATTGAATACACCCGTGAAGAAGAACTCCTGGCTGCCCGGGTACGTCACCCCGAGTTGGTCACATTCAAGCTGGGCTTCGATAAGAACCACCTCATGACGGCAATCGACCTGGATATCCTGGAAGATTGTGGTGCCTATGGTCCCCATGCTTTAACAGTCATGTCAGTTACCTCCCAGAAAGCGCTGAGTATGTACAAAGCACCAAACATCCGGGTCAATGGAGATGGTGTCTATACCAATCTACCGATTGCCGGTGCTTTTCGCGGTTACGGTGCGCCTCAGGCTTTTTTCCCGTTAGAGAGTTTGATGGATGAAGTAGCCGAGAAGCTGGACGTTGACCCCATCGACCTGCGTCAGAAAAATGTTTTTCAAGTGGGGGATGATGTACCTATTGCCAAAATTCTGGGTGAAGGCCGGGAAGGTTTTCCCATGGTGCTCTACAGTACGGAGATCGCGGCCTGTTTGAATGAAGGTCGTCAACTCAGTAACTGGGATACACTTAGATCAACCAAACAATCCGGTCGCTATCGAACCGGAATTGGTGTGGCAGTTGCCGGGCAGGGATCAGGAATTCCTGGAATAGATATGGGCGCTGCATTTATCAAAATGAATGAAGATGCCAGCTTTAATCTCCTGGTCGGAGCTACTGACCTGGGAACCGGTTCTGATACAGCCCTGGCCCAGATCGCAGCTGAAGTCCTGAATGTTGGAATTGAGAAGATCATCGTCTATTCTTCTGACACTGATATGACGCCCTTTGATACAGGTGCTTATGCTTCCAGCACTACCTACATCTCAGGAACGGCTGTCTTGAAAGCGGCTGAGCAGTGTAAATCCATGATTCTTGAGCAAGGCAAAAAGCTGCTTCAAGTTGATGAGGCCCAGATTGTTGATACCGATGTGGTGGCAGCTGATGGTAGCAAAATCTCATATGCTGATATCTGTATGAAGAGTTTCTATACTGAAGAACAATTGCAGATCATGGGCACAGCTTCCCATTTGAGCTATGATTCACCCCCACCCTTCAACGCCACCTTTGCTGAAGTTGAAGTGGATACGCTCACAGGAACCACACGGGTAGTAAAAGTGGTCTCTGTAACTGATGCCGGACAGATCATCAATCCCAAAATGGCAGAAGGTCAGGTGGAGGGAGCTATTCCCCAAAGTCTTGGAATGGCGCTCACCGAATTCATGCCCTTTGATAGTAAGGGACGCATGCTAAATTTAGATTTTAATAGTTACCATATTTACACCGCTAAGGATATGCCTGAATTGGTGATTCGTTTTGCTGACTCCCATGAACCGACAGGACCTTATGGAGCCAAAGCTGTGGCAGAAATTCCCACCAGCGCTCCAGCACCGGCAGTGACCAATGCTATTTACAATGCCGTTGGAGTGCGCGTCAGGCATTTACCCGTTCAACCAGAGCAGATTCTGGCGGAAATGAATTTGAAGTAACCTGATTTTATCGAGAAAAGCGTTTTTTGCCGCGGATGAACGCGGATTTACTCAGATACGGAGTTGGAAAACATTATGAAGAATTTCTTGAACAATTTTACCCTTATTAGAGATCCCGTTTATTGGGCCAAAACTGCTGTAAGTACGTGGCCAAGGTTTATCCTGGTTGCTATATTTCTGGCCTTTTTTACCCATAATATTCTTGATAGGATTAGTGAAATAGGACCACATTGGAGTGAAACACTCCTTCTCATCAGTATCCCGATCATGATCCTCTATGCACTACGGAGATTATTCTTACTGATTTCTGGTAAAGACAATTAGGTCTGGCAAAGCCCTTTAATAAACGCAGTAACTTATTTTTTAGGTGAATATGATAAAATTTTATTCTTACTTGATGTTAGTTTTAGGGTTGGTGCAAATTGGTCTTGCCGATTTTCAGGTTAAGGAACAACTCTTCGTTCCCTGGGGTAACGCGCAGGGACAGCTCCCCCTAAAAGAAACCCCCGCAGGTTGGAAAAGTGTCGAATCTTTTGAGGTAATTGACGATAATATTACCCTACTAACCTCAAACTCCGGGCTAATGCTAACATATCAAGACCAAAACCTTGTTTTTATGCATGAAACTGAAATACAACAAGCCCAGGACTTTCACTTCAACTCCAAAGGCGAGCTTCAGTATATCATGGATTCTCAGGTGATTTATGATATTGGCGATCAAAACAAAACAATTCTTTGGGTAAACCCCTGGAAAATGAAACCTAATAGTCGATTTTTAAGGGCTAATCAAAATTCAGTTGCAGTGCTGTTGAATTTATCAGAGACAATTCTGCCCCTTTCAACACCGTCAATAACCACGCCGGGAATATTAAATCAACAAGGCCAGTATGGCCAAATAATCCGTCGCTCCCACTCTGAGATGGTTCTAATGGTAAACAATATTCAGCTCGCCACCTTGAATCCGGACCAGGGAAGCTGGGGTAGTGGTCAATACCTGGGAACCAATGCAGCAGGGGATCATTACATTCTGCTGGA
>JAOZSM010000178.1 GCA_029939675.1 Fidelibacterota bacterium | reverse complement strand
AAAAAAGCCCTGCTCTTGGGTGAACAGGGCTTAGCTGAAACGGAGGTGTTAGACCCGCAGGTGCGGGCTGGGAAACCCCGAAGGGCCTCTAACGATTGGTTTATACCAATTTAGAATTGCAATTGGTATTACATATTCAGCGTATCATTGCGTCGAATATAGGTTGGAACTGAAAGATCATCGCTGAAATGCATGATTACATCTTTATTGGGCTCTTCCTCAAAACGATTGAAAGCAGGGCTTTCTAGAGGTTCTGGCGCAGGGGTTGAATCCATCCGGGCTGCTACCACAGGCTCTGTGAAATCGACCATCGGTTTTTCGATCTTGATCTCTTTGACCGGAAGGGCCTGAGCAACTGGCGGTTGGGGGCGGTAAGCCCGAGCCGGCTGGCTTTCATTGCGATCAAAACGCAGATCATTCTCATGTTGAAATCCAGTGGCTATAACTGTTACACGAATCTCATCACCCATATCCTCATCAATAACCGCTCCGAGAATGATGTTGGCTTGATCACCAACTTCTTCATAGATCAGATTGGAGGCCTCATCAACTTCGTTCAGAGTCATACCAGGGCCACCAGTAATATTGATCAAGAGTCCCAAAGCTCCTTGAATATTTGTATCATCCAATAAAGGTGATGATATGGCCGTTTGAGCGGCCAGTATGGCACGTTCCTCACCGGAAGCTATGCCAGTACCCATAATTGCATCGCCCATGCCTTCCATGACCGTTTTAACGTCAGCATAGTCCAGGTTGATCAGACCATGAACATTGATCAGATCCGAAATTCCTCTGGTGGCTTGATGGAGCACAGAATCCGCTTCCAGGAAAGCATCAATCATGCTGGTGCTTTTATCTACGATAGAAAGGAGACGTTGATTGGGAATGACGATCAGCGTATCAACATGTTCCCGCAGTTTTTCAACACCCTCCATACTACGTTTGGCTCTAGGTGGACCTTCAAAACGGAAAGGAGTAGTAATGATACCGATGGTCAAGGCACCAATATCTTTGGCAATTCGAGCTACAACAGGTGCAGCACCAGTTCCTGTTCCACCACCCATTCCAGCGGTGATGAAGACCAGGTCAGAACCATCCAGGGCGGCTGCAATGGCTTGAGCGTCTTCTTCAGCAGCAGCTTCGCCTACGTGCAGTTTTGCTCCAGCGCCAAGACCCTTGGTAATGGCCTTACCGATTTGGATCTTAACATCAGCTTTACTGTGATCAAGCGCCTGGGCATCTGTATTCACAGCAATGAACTCTACTCCAGAGAGTTCTGAATCAACCATGCGATCAATAGCGTTGCTACCAGCACCGCCAACACCGATAAGCCTGATTCGGGCCTTTTGCTCTTTTAAACTATCAAATTCAAATAACATGTTGCTATCCTCCGTTTTGGATGTTTTTGCGTCTTCTTTAAAAATTATGCTTAAAAAAATCTTTAATATTGATAAATATTTGGGTTAGAGCACCTCGATCAAGGCGTTTCAGGCCCTCAGGTTGGCAACTGGCAGCATAGGCGATCAGGCCTGTAGCTGTTGCATATTCCGGACTATCAATCATCTCGGTAGTGTCAGTAAATCCGATTGGGTTGCCCAGCCGCACCGGCATTTCGAACACCCGTTCAGCCAGTGATTCAAGACCAGGAATTTTTGAACCACCGCCAGTGAAAACCAACCCGGAGTTCAAATGTTTCAGCATTCCATTTTCTTTTAGATTGGCCTTTACCATGTTCAGGATTTCATCCATACGGGCTTCGATGTACATGGCAAATTCAGACTCATTTAGATTTCGGTCCTGACGGCCGCCAACGCCCTTAACATCAAAAACCTTATCGACAGCGGTTTTCTCTATGAAGCAGTGTCCATACATTAATTTCAGCTCATCGGCCTGCTCTTCAGTAATGCGTAGGATACCGGCAATATCAGAAGTGACCTGATTGCCACCAAAGGGGAGGGAAACTGTGTGTTCTACTCCAAATTTCGACATGACTATGGCATCTGTAGTACCGGCTCCGATATCAATCAGTCCAACACCGATTTGCTTTTCTTCCTCAGTCAGAACTGATTGAGCAGAAGCGATGGGTTCCAGAACAAAATCTTTCACCTCGCAACCAGCATTGCGGACTGCTGAAATAATATTTTTGGTACTGGCAGTAGCTGAAGTAACCAGATGAACCTGAGCTTCCAAACGTCGACCGGTCATGCCAACTGGGGGCTTACGCAGACCTTTCTCATCATCCACTGTGTATTGTTGAGGAATCACATGAATGATTCGCCGACCATTGGGCAGCCCAACAGCTTTTGCAGATTCAACGACTCTGGCAATATCTTCTTTGGTAATTTCCAGCTCTTTTTCACCACTGCGTTTGGATGAATCAGCAATTCCGATTACACCTGTGGCATTCAAACTGAATATGTGTTCTCCCGCAATGCCCACCGTTACTTCTTCAGCCTTAATTCCGGCACTGGACTCGATTTCATCCAGGGCTTTCCGAATGGCTTTGGCAGTAGCTTCAATATCTACAATAGTTCCGCGTCGCAACCCCGTTGAAGGAGAGTTGCTCAAACCAACCACCTTCAGGATATCTTCATGATCCGGTTCGGCTGCTATGGCACAAACTTTTGAAGTCCCGATATCTAACCCAATATGTATTCCACGGCTGTTCATCCCGAGTGACGCTCCTTTACGATAACCTGTCCTGCAAAGCGCAGGTCGATATACTGATAGGGACTGATGATCCCGGTATCTGATTCATCGGCTATAAATTTTGCAAGAATTTGACTATTGATGACTGCATCATCCTCATTTCCGAGAAATACGGCTGTGCCATTTGTGGCAGAGATCAATTTGAATCCCCGTCTGTCGTAGGATATCTCTGAGATATCCAGATATATATTTTGATGTTCTTTTCGAATAAATTTCAAAAAACTCACTAACAGTTGCACCGTCTCATCTGGAATAAATTGACCTATCTCTGCTGTCCTAAGATCTGCATTTACACCAGTTATAATGGGCAGATTATAAAGCATACCCTTATCCGGTAGCGGTAATAAGGTGGCTTTGTCATCCAGAGTCATAATGGCTGGAATAGCGATATAGGCTACTGGCAGGACATCATAGAGGTATATATCAAGTGTGTTGGGGTAATGGCGGGTTGCTTTGGCACTCCGGATCAAGGGATATTCTAAAAAACTGTTTTGGATTTTCAGCAGATCCAGGGAGCCCAACGATTGTCCCAGGTAGCTCTCAGTCAGATTTTTGACTCGCTCCGGACTCATGGTTCGTTGACCATACAGATTGATGGCTTCCACTTCGTCGTGTTTGAGGAGATCAGCATAACTCAAACTCATAAATCCCAGGAAGAACAGGCTGGTCAACAAAATCGCTGTAAAAGCCCAGCTCATTTGAGGGATATGATAAATGGAAGTTTGTGACATCTAGTGCACTTCCTTCAGGAATAAATCGTGTAGTTTCCAGATGTCTCCGGCACCCATTGTGATGAGCAGGTCACCTGTGCGGAGTAAGGGATTCAAATAGGCCTGGACTTCTGTCATAGATGGCAGGTGCAAAAGTGAATCTTTTGTGTTTTGCATGATCAGACTTGAGCTTACCCCTGGAATGGGCTGCTCACGAGCGGGATATATGTCAGTCAGAATTGCAATATCAGCCAGTTCAAGAGCCTGGGCAAATGCCTTTGCAAAATCGCGGGTCCGGGAATAAAGATGAGGTTGGAAGACAGCGATAATTCTGGAATCAGGCCAGCCTCTGCGGGCAGCCTCCAAAGTTGCCTCCAGCTCAGCAGGATGATGGGCATAATCATCGATAAACTGAACGCCTTGGCGGGTTCCCATTAATTGAAATCTGCGTTCAACACCCAGGAAAGACTCCAGGCCAGTCTTGATATGTTCAAAATTAACACCCATCTCATGGGTTAGGGCACAAGCTCCCAGGGCGTTCATCACATTGTGCTCACCGGGCATTTTTAAAGTAATATCGCCTAAAACCTGCTGCCGTTTTACGACAGTGAAAGAGCTGCTGAATTCATCCATCTGCAGAGAAATGGCGCGGTAATCTGTTGTTGCTGATACACCATAGGTGATAACAGCGCTGGGACTCAATTTAGCTAATTGGATCAATTCAGGATCATCGCCTTGCAGGATGAGGATACCATTAGGGTCTAGTTTGGAGGTAAATTGTAGAAATGTATCACGCACATCCTGGAGATCTTTGTAGATATCAAGGTGATCCGCCTCAAGACTGGTGACAATGATCCGGTCAGGACTTAGGGCCAGAAATGACCTGTCATATTCATCAGCTTCAACCACGATGTGAGTGTTTGCCCCAAGTCGCAGGTTTGAATTCAGGTTTGGCAGGATACCACCTACCAGAATGCTAGGGTCAGTTTTGGCCGCAATGAGAATTTGTCCGCACATCCCTGTAGTTGTTGTCTTGCCATGGGTGCCAGCGATAGCCAGTGTATGCTTATATCTTTGGGCAATTTCTCCCAGCAATTCCGCTCGCCTGATCTCTGGTATACCCTGTTTCTCGGCATAGCTTCGCTCAGGATTGTCAGGTTTTACCGCGCTGGAATAAACCACCAGATCAGCAGAATGAGCATGCTCTGCAGCGTGGCCAATAAATATTTTGATTCCGGAATTTCTAAGTGTATCCAGGAGTGCACTCTCCAGTTGATCCGATCCTGAGACACTTTTCCCCTGCTGCTTGAGCAATAATGCCAGGGCGCTCATTCCGATGCCGCCGATTCCTACAAAGTGGACCTGTTGGGCTGAATTAAGCACAGGTACTCGCAATTTTGATGATGGTGTCACAGATAGTTCGCGCAGCATCGGGTTTTCTTAATGCGGCTGATGCCTGGGCCATGGTGTTCAACTTTTCGCGATTAGTAAAGATTTCAGTGATCAACGGTAAAAATGCACCTTCAGCCAGATCAGATTCCAGCAGCACTTTGGCAGCACCGGCAGTTTCCTGACTACGGGCATTGAATTCCTGATGGTTGGCAGTCGCAGAGGGGAGTGGAATGAGAATAGCAGGCAGACTATAGTGATTGATCTCTGTAAGCGTCATGGCCCCTGCCCGACAGACCATGAGATCAGCGACTGAGTACGCTTGATCCATTTCTTTAATAAAGGGCATCAATTTTATTCTGGGGTTGCTTCCCACGTGTTTTTGGCAAAATTCAAGATCTGCTTTGCCGGTTTGCCAGAGGATTTGCATTCCGATCTTTTCCAGATAGAGGGAAGCTTTTTTTACAAAATGACGATTGAGACTACGAGCACCTTGAGACCCGCCCAGGATAAAGAGGGTGGGCAATTCCGGATTCAGACCAAAAAAGTGAGCAGCATCCACCCGATCCACCGTTTCATCGAGGTGGCGGATTGGATTTCCCGAAATTGTGATCTGGGCCCCTTTAAGATGTTTTTGCGCATCTGCATAGGTGAGGAAGACTTGTTTGGCTTTGACCGCAAAAAGGCGAGTCACGAGCCCGGGATAACTATTCTGTTCCTGAAGCACTACTGGAATGTTGTTACGTAAGGATTGTCGAACGGGGATAGCGCTGGCGTAACCGCCAGTTCCCACAGTTATGTGTGGACTGAATTGGCTTAAGATCTTATTTGCTTTAAGGATCGAGGCTACCATGCGACCGGGGAGCAAAAAATTATGTTTTAAACCATCGATTGAGAGTGAGCGCGACAAGCCTCTGATGGGCAAGGCCTCTAGTGTAAAGCCTGCCTCGGGAATCAGGCGGGTTTCCATGCAATAATCACTTCCAAAAAAGAGCAGGTCCACTCCGGTGAATGCGCTTTGTTCGGTAACACATCGTTGCAGTTCTTCTGCTATAGCCAGGGCAGGGATAATGTGCCCACCTGTACCGCCACCGGCCAGCGCAATGCGTAATCGATTATCCACGGGTTTAGTGTTCAAGGTTCAAAATCCTTTCTGAGGACAGGACTTTCCCCGATTCATTATTGGATGAAATATTGAACAGGATGCCCAGCATGACAGAAGTTGCCAACAGATTGGAGCCACCGTATGAAATCAAGGGTAGGGGTAAGCCGGTGGTAGGCAAAAATCCAGTCACTACACCAATATTTACCATAGCGTAGCTGAAGAGCGAAAAGCTGATTCCAATGGCCAACAGCATGCTGAAAAAATCAGTTGAATTCCTGGCAATTCTTAAGCCACGCAGGAAGAGCAGCAGGAAGAGCAGTAGAAAGAAGAAAGAACCAATAAACCCGAACTCTTCCCCAAGAATGCTGAATACAAAATCAGTATGGGGTTCAGGTAGGAAAAGATCCTTGACATAACTGTTACCCAGGCCAACACCGCCAATACCACCATGTGCTAGTCCCATAAGCGAGTGATGGACCTGGA
>JAOZSM010000028.1:19482-21862 GCA_029939675.1 Fidelibacterota bacterium | reverse complement strand
TCGTGTCTAAATAGAATCATTAATTGTTCCTACCACCTGATTAAAAGCGACACTTTCCTGCTCACCGGACTCAAAATTCTTGAGCTGAACAACACCCATGGCGAATTCATCCTCACCCAGAATAGCCACAAATTTGGCACCCTGCCGATTGGCTTCCCGCATTTGAGCTTTCATGCTGCGTCGCAGAGAATCAGAATCACAACTCAATCCAGCTATGCGCCAGTCCCGGATAAGTTGAGGGGCTTGTGTTCTCAGGTCATCTCCCAAAACGATTAAAAATAGATCCAGTTCAGGGGAAGCGTTCAGCGGGCTGATGGTCTCGACGACCAGGAGTAATCTTTCAATACCAGAAGCCCAGCCAATTGCCGGAACCTCTTTACCGCCCAGTTCGTGGACCAGATCATTGTAGCGACCGCCACCGCAAATGGCATCCTGGGCACCCAGGGCATCACTGGTAAATTCGAATATGGTATGCGTATAATAGTCCAAACCCCGCACCAACAGATCATCCTGAACGTAGGAAATGTCCATGATATCCAACATCTTCAAGACTTGTTCATAGTGGTTTGCCGAAGCTTCATTCAGACATTCACGAATTTTTGGAGCATCTTTGACCAGTTCCTTATCCCGGGGATCTTTACTGTCCAGGATGCGTAAGGGATTGGATTCAAATCGAATTTGGCTGGTCTCAGACAATTCATTGAGGTGGGGCCTTAGATAATCCTGCAGTGCGGATCGATAAGTCGCCCGACTTTCACTATCTCCCACACTATTGATTTTCAATGTTACAGAACCAGCAATGCCCAATTCATCCAGAATAGCTTGAAAAAGAGCAATCATCTCTACATCCTGTTCAGGATGGGGGGAGCCGATGGCTTCAGCACCAAACTGCCAGAATTGGCGGTAACGACCTTTTTGAGGCCGCTCCTGGCGAAACATGGGTCCTTCGTACCATAATTTCTGAACCGGGGAAATCTGCTGGAGGTTATTTTGAATGTAACTGCGAACCACACCGGCAGTCAGTTCTGGACGCAGAGTAAGTGATGTTTTACTCATATCAGTCAGCGAGTACATCTCCTTGGAGACAATATCAGTATCTTCACCGACACCACGGGCAAACAACTCAGTTTTCTCAAAAATGGGTGGTCGGATCTCACCATAAGCATAACGTTGCATCACATCTTGAATGATCCGTTCAAGTGCCTGCCATTGTCTGGCCTCGTTGGGGAGAATATCGTTGACACCTTTAACACGTTGTACCTTATCGGGCATGGTTCAGCTAACCTTTTCAATAGTTTGTTTCAATAGCCGCTCAATATAGAAAAGGGGCGTATCGATAAACATTTTTTCTATATTGAAATTGTTTTTATGATTAGCTTGTTATACCAGGGCATTGAAATGACCTCAACTCTGCGCGTTTGCGAGAAGTTGATTATTAGTAGGACAAATGACCTTGCTGAAAAACTGAGTGATTAATCTTCCCCTGGCTCAAAATCAATAGCTTCCAGAACAGCCTGGGCATCAGCCAGTTTCTCTTCTGGTACAAGCAGGGTTGCTTGATTTCCGGTCAGGGAAACGGAATGAGCTCCCAGGCCGGAAGCCAGCATACTGCGCTTAATCTCACAGGGTACATCAGCATTACTCAATGCCTCGCGTAACATTTCAGCTGTAATATCACCTTCTACTTTGCGTAAAACGACCCAGGGTTTTTCTGTCGATTGATTCATGGAGACCTCCCGTTATTGGTTGATGCCTAAAGTTAACCCTGAAGACAATGATTTCCTTGAATTATGACCACAATATTTGTCTGGGTTGGGATTCAAATCCTAATTGGTATTATATGATCCCTGGTTGAGTGCATATGTTCCCAGCTGGATCACATTCAATTCCAGCCGGTACTGTGAACTGATCAACAAAAGAAATTCAATTACGAAATGGTAGTATCTGGCAAAAACTCAATTATAATCAAAGGCTTAACCCGATTCTGAATATTTCATGAGGCTGGATAAGCGTATGAGATATTTAGGTCACGGGGTATTGAAAGGACTTATAGGGTGCAACCCAAAGATATAGAACATATTTTACACACGCGGATTCTTTCCAAAGTATCCAAGCCCGGGCGCTACCTGGGTAATGAACATAATATCATCACTAAAAACTGGGATGGCCTAAGTGCTACCATGGCGCTGGCTTTTCCTGATGTCTATGACACTGCCATGCCCTATAATGGGTTCCAGATTCTCTACCATATCTTAAATCGGGAAAGCGATATTGCCGCTGAAAGAGTCAATGCTCCCTGGCCGGATATGGAAGCCCTCATGCGTGAACATGGGTTACCCCTGTACAGCCTGGAGACCAAACATCACCTGCGTGATTTTGA
>JAOZSM010000028.1:0-19382 GCA_029939675.1 Fidelibacterota bacterium | reverse complement strand
GGTCACCTGGTTTCCATTAAGAAAAATTTTGAGCCTGCTGTAGATCGGGTTAAAGCAGCCAAGATTCCTGTTCTGGAAGCCAGTAATTATCCAGTAAAACCAATTGTTCCGCTCGTGGAAACTGCTCAGGATAGATTTGCCCTGGAAGTCATGCGCGGTTGTACACAGGGTTGTCGGTTTTGTCATGCCGGGATGGTTTATCGTCCAGTTCGTGAACGTAAACCTGATGAATTGATTGAATCCGCCAAGGCCACCCTGGCTGCAACAGGCCAAAAGAACCTGTCATTGCTTTCCCTGTCAACCAGTGACTATACTGGTTTAAGTGAAGTAGTGAAGGGCTTGCATCCCTACTTAAGGGAGAATCGGGTGGCTGTTTCTTTTCCCTCCATGCGGCTGGACAGTTTCACCAAGGAAATTGCCACCATTGCCTCTGAGGAACGCAAGTCAGGGTTAACCTTTGCCCCGGAAGCCGGCACCTGGCGTATGCGTAGGGTCATAAATAAGATAATCAGTGATGAAGATTTGTTCTCATCGGTACAGATTGCTTTGGATGGCGGCTGGAAAACCCTGAAATTCTATTTTATGCTGGGTTTGCCCACAGAGACTCAGGCTGATTTACAAGGCATTGTTGACCTGATCAATCAAGTTAGAGAAATGGCCAAGCCCTTTGGGAGGATCAAGATCAATGTGACCCTCTCAACCTTTATTCCCAAACCAGAGACTCCTTTCCAGTGGGAAGCTCAGGATAGTAAAGAAGTGATTCGGGAAAAGATTGATTTCCTCATGGAAAACTTAAAGTATAAGAATCTTCGGGTTTCATATCGAGACCCTAGATATTCAGAGATTGAAGGCGTACTTTCCCGGGGGGATCGTCGACTTGCCAAAGCTATTTATTATTCCTGGAAAGACGGTGCCCGTTTTGATAGCTGGGGTGATTTCTTTCGTTATGATCGCTGGATGAATGCTTTTGAACAGGCTGGTATTGACCACAAATTCTATTTGAGATCTCGGGAAGAGGATGAGATACTGCCCTGGGATCTGGTTGATAATGGGATTTTTAAGAAGTTTTTGCGTCGCGAAAAACGGAAGGCGTATCAGGAAGCAACGGTAATCGACTGTCGTGATGGTTGTATTGCCTGTGGTGTCTGTGACTTCGATGAGTTGTTTATGCGAATTGTCAAAGATGATACCGTTGCCGATTCCAAGGTGAAACCGGCAGTTTATGTTGCTCCAGATCGAATACCCCTGCCGGAATTGATCAATACTACCCCGGTAGTAACGGCCCGGTTGAAGTTCTCTAAATCCGGACTGGCCAGCTATCTGGGTCATCTGGATGTTCAAAACTCTTTTATGCGGGCAATTTCCCTGGTTGCTTTGCCGGTTATCTACTCACAGGGTTTTAATCGTCGGCCACGGATTTCCAGCAGTCCCGCCTTACCGTTGGGCTACACATCTGATGCTGAATATATGGATATTTTACTATTCAGAGAAGTGGCGACAATTGTGGGTGATCTCAACAGCGTTTTGCCAGCTGGTATTGAGATTCAGGAAGTAGAGTGGCACCAGGGTCGCATTGCTTCCATTACCGGTCAGATTACGGCTGTTATTCAGCGTATTGAAATTGAAGAAATGCCAGCTGGAATCTCTCTTGAAGATTTGAAACAGAACTTTGAACAGCGAAATAATGTGTATATTAAACGCGAGCGAAAACGCCGCATGATATCTCTGGATATAAAAGCCTATATCCAGTCTATTGAAATAAAGGGCAATAGCCTCGAGGTTACCACCCTCGTTAAGGACGGCAAGGGAATCCGCTTAAATGAATTCCTGCCCTCGTTTTTTGATGTTCCGATCGACGGCTTACCCATCCACACTGTTCACCGCATGGCGGTAATATTAGAAGAGACAGCTTGATGAGGATCGATTGGTTAAAAGTAAAGTTGTGAAAAGAACTTGTTCATATCCACACTTCCCTGTTGAATAGCGGTTTATCCACGTTTGTTCCTATGGAACAACCCCGGCAATTGATCGGTGGGATAGCTAATAATTGTGTGTTCAAGGATAGATGAATAGGTCAACACGTACCCGCTTTAATAAAATATCACTTAGGCAGGGTTACGCTTTTCGCAGCGGAAAACAACGGCAGCATTTGAATTTGGCTGTCTGATTTTAAGGCAGCATTTTAGTCTGCCAGAACCAGAATTGGTAAAAGAATTGACTCGACCCCATATGAATAAGGGGAATCGAGAGAGCGCAGAAGACAATAGATCGGGCTAACAGTAAGCCCCCTCCCGTAGTGAAAGCGCCGCAAAAATTTTGTGATTGTCTCATTAAAAAGCAATAAATGAGACCCCGTTGAGAGCAATCATCTCAACTTTCTTCTTTTACCCATTCGCATACAGTTGAGGAATTTGGAAATGAAGAAAGATATCTTTATAAACCAAACTCATAAGGAAACCCGGATTGCCATCCATGAGGATGACATACTGGTTGAACTTTATGTTGAAAAACCGGAGAATGTCCGGATTGTTGGCAACATCTATAAGGGTGTTGTGGAAAATGTGTTACCAGGAATGCAGGCTGCTTTTGTAGATATTGGGATTGGTGCCAATGCTTTTCTGCCTTTTTCTGAAGTAGAGGGGGAATCTTTTCTTCTGGATCAGGAAGATGATGATAGCGATGATAGTAAACCTACCCGCTCAAACCGGGGACGTTCAAGCCGTGGTCGTGATAAGCGTCGTGACTCACGCAGGCCCCAGTCACCTAAATTGAAGACCGGACAGGAAATTCTGGTTCAGGTCATCAAAGAGCCCTACATGGGAAAAGGGGCCCGGGTTACTACCAATATCTCTTTGCCGGGACGATTTCTGGTTTTGGTACCCAGTGCTGACTATGTCGGCATCTCTCGCAAAATATATAATAATTATGAACGTCGTCGGCTGCGTCGCACTTGTCACGATATGAAGCCGAATGGTTTTGGTTTGATCGCTCGTACGGTTACTGAGGGTAAGGACGAGGAAACCCTGGGTGCAGATCTGAACAATCTCATGGATTCATACAAACGCATGGAGAAAGCAATTAAGGGTAAATCGGGTCCAAATCTGGTTTACAAGGATATGGAAACTGTATCCAGCTTGATCCGTGATCTTTTTACCAACGATGTCCAACGCGTGATCACTGATAACAAGAGCATGTATAAACAATTGAATAGCTATCTCAAAGGCTCAGCTCCCCAGTTAGCAGATCGGCTAGAGCACTACAAAAAGAAACTGCCTTTGTTTGACGCCTACCATGTGCAAAAGGGGATTGATATCTCCATGTCCCGGAAAGTTTCCCTTAAAAGCGGGGCTTCCATTGTTATTGAACAAACTGAAGCGCTGGTTTCCATTGATGTAAACTCAGGAAAATTTGTTGGTCGGCGGGATCATGAGGCGAACGCAGTCAAAATCAATATTGAGTCAGCCCGGGCGATTGGCCAACAATTACGTCTACGCGATCTGGGTGGCTTGATTGTAATTGATTTTATCGATATGCATCGCGAAGAAAATAAAAAGAAAGTTTATTACGAGCTTAGACGTGAGTTACGTAAAGATCGAGCAAAGGTAGCAGTAAGCCATATCTCTGACTTCGGTCTTTTGGAGATGACCAGACAGCGTATTCGCCTTAGCTTGCTTCTTTCAGCAACGGAAGAATGTCCGGTCTGCAAAGGTCGGGGACGAATTATGTCGAAAGCCGCCCTGGCTACCCAGATCGAAGGCTGGTTCAGACGATTCCACTCCAAGAAAAGGGAATTCAGACTACAGTTGGTTGTCAATCCAGAGTTGGCGAAATTCCTGCGTTCAGGACGCAAAAATGTTATTCGTTCTATTCAGTGGCAGCATTTTATCAAAGTAGAGCTCGTGGAAGATGAGTCTAAAAACATGGATGAGTTTCGTGTGATCAGTAAAAAACAGGGCAAGGACATTACGGACGAATATTAGACTCGGATTTTTTTTGCCGTAGTGTGCTCTTGACGGCAATTATTATCCTCCCCTCGGGGAGGTGCCCCATAGGGGCAGAGGGGGTTTAAGTCCAAGGGAATCAAATTTTTCTCTGGCTAGGCTAAAACCCACCCCTAACCCCTCCCGGGAGGGGACTTAGCTCACTTTTTGGTTCGCTATAAAGAGTCCCTGGTGCTAGATTTTATTGGACAAATGGAATGAGAAGAGGACAGTATGAAAAAAGCAGAGAAGCTAGCCAAAGAAATATTTAGCGATGAAGATCTACTGGAAATTTCAGAGGCGATCAAGTCTTTTGAAAACCAAACCAGTGGTGAAATTGTTATCAGTTTTAATACAACCTCCTACAACCAACCCTACAAATCAGCCCGTCGAATTTTTGAGAAAGCCAAGCTCCATCAAACAAAAGAGCGGAATGCCACCCTCATCGTTTTATTCCTGTCT
The DNA here is from genome assembly GCA_029939675.1 of Fidelibacterota bacterium. Taxonomy (GTDB): domain Bacteria; phylum Fidelibacterota; class UBA8477; order UBA8477; family JABMPR01; genus JABMPR01. The sequence goes on along the minus strand of JAOZSM010000028.1, from coordinate 14,940 downwards.
GAAAAGAAATTTGCTGTCTATGGTGACTCAGGCATCCACGAAAAAGTGCCAGAAAACTTCTGGGAGTCAACGGTTTCTGACATGAAAGCACAGTTCGCAGAGGGGAAAATGAAAACGGGTCTGCTTCATGGTATCCAACAGCTGGGTGAAAATCTGGCAACATTTTTTCCAGTAGCTATAGACGATGTAAATGAATTGAGTGATGAGCTTAAATACGGTGATGATGACCATGAATAACAGCTGTTCTCCGACTCATGTTTTCAAGCGGGATGGAACCCTGGTTCCGTATTCCCGGCAAAGGATAACCAATGCCATCTACCGGGCTGCGGTTGCCATTGGGGGTCGCGATAAGGACAAAGCCGAAGAGTTGGCTTTGCTGGTTGAATCAATCATTTGTAATAACTATTCCAACCAGCATCCACCCATGGTGGAGCAAGTTCAGGATATTGTAGAGAAGGTACTCATTGAGGAAGGTCATGCTGCTGTAGCAAAACATTTTATTCTCTATCGGGCTACCCAAAATGATAAACGTAAAGCAAAATTAAGTAAGAGCAAGGTTCATCAGGGAAACATCCCTTATCAGAAAATTTATGAAGTTTTGGTTTGGGCCTCCGATCATGATTTGAATTCTGTGGAAAAAATGAATCAACGGATCGCTATGGGTGACTTTCGGGATATCTGCCTGGAGTCGGATGCTGCCTATGAGTTTGATGTTCAGGCTGCCGCTGAATTAATTGCTGAACGGAAGGGTCAGGCCCGCATTGTTGTGGTGGCCGGTCCTTCATCTTCTGGCAAGACCACTACCACCCGCAAGCTGGCTCACTACCTTTCGAAAAAGGGCATGGGGTTGGTTGAGTTAAATATTGATCATTATTTCTTTGATCTCGAAATGCACCCTGTAGATGAATTTGGGGACCATGACTTTGAAACACCCCAGGCTTTGGATTTGGAACTGATCAACCAGCATGTGAAACAACTCATGGCCGGAGAAAAGGTTCTGATTCCCAAATATGATTTCGCCTCAGGTACCAGAGCGTTGAATCAGACTCCCATGCAGATCAAGCCCACGGATGTTATTCTGATTGACAGCCTTCACGGACTGTACGGTGATATGTTAAAGGGTATTGATAAAGGGAGTGTTTTTAAGGTATACATCGAGACCCTGCTCCAAATGAAAGGTGCCAACGGCAAATTTATTCGCTGGACGGATCTACGTCTTATGCGGCGCATGATCAGGGACGAACAACACCGGGCCTATGATCCCAGGCAGACCCTCACCCACTGGCACTATGTCCGCAATGCTGAGCTGCGCAATATTTTACCCTATATCAATACAGCAGATTATATCATCAACGGGGCCGTACCCTATGAACTGCCCATCATGCGTAACCGCCTCTATGATCATTTCAAGGAGTGGGAGCAGGATTACAAAGATGACCCTCGCCGGGTGGATGCTTACCTCCGGGCCAAGCGGGTTCGGGAAATGCTGGAATCAATCACACCAGTTACTGATGAGTCTCCTGTTCCTGAGACTTCACATTTTCGGGAGTTCATTGGTGGTAGCATTTACGATGTCCATTAGCTGAGCTGCTCATTTTTTAAACCGCTGAGCGTTTCCCGGAATTTGATACAAACTGGCCTTCAAATAGTATTCATGATCCTTGCATTCCAAATTACATTCTGATGCAATATCCGATTAAATGATCACTCCAGGAGTAAGCAATATATGAATTGGTTTCAAAAATGGTTTTTCCGCTGGTCGTTTATTGATTTGCCCACCCTTGGAGCTGGTCTGATCCTAACGATCTGGTATCTCAATACGCAGTCTGCTGGCGGATCTGATACGACTTTTATTGACTCTATTATTCCTAATCTGGCCACGGAGCTATTTGGGGTCTGGCTAAGTGTCAGAATCATTGAATCAGTACTACGGTTACGCCAGAAGCGCTCTAAGCTTCGCTCACAACTCATTGACAACATGAATTACCTGGTGACTCTGATACGGGGTATTGCTCCTCACTTTGAACAACAGACCATTGATCATCTAACTTCAGAACTTAAATGGTTTGAAGAGATGAAAGATTATCGAATCAGCGGAACATCCGATCAAACCATTAAGTTGATCAATGAAGTAACCAAATTATACTCATCAGCTGCTACTGAAGCCCTGAAGATCAATCCTCTCCGGGATGATATTAACGATCTCTTTCTAGGCCACCCGGAAATGTTGGAAGACGCCCACATGAAAGAACTGCACGATGTCTATCGGAGACAGAATTATACAAGAATTATTGTTGATCGAATTGAGTCCCGAATTGAAACATACAAGGAACGGGCAGCAGCGGTAGAGCAACCGGAGAAAAAACTGAGGGAACAGGAAACCATTCAAAAGATCGAAGAATATACCGAAATTTTGAAAGTATATATCGCCATCACCCTGGATGCAGAAGCCGCAGTTCTGGAAGCACGATCAGCCGTACTGAATCGTGAGTATAATTTTTAACGTTATCTGTCCCGGCTAAATATCAAAAGAAATTGAAAGCTTAAGAATACAGCGTAGGTTCTAAGCATGACATTACAGACACTCGAGATGAAACTGTTAAAATGGATGTTGCCATACGTTAATCTGGCCAAACGGGTATCCTTTCCCGGCTTTGATCGGGTGCCAGTGTATAATGTAGCCCTCTTTTTCTTCAGGGGGCTTCGTGACGGGGCCATCATTACCAGGGCTGAAGCAGTTGCTTTCAATTTGATCCTGGCTCTTTTTCCGACTGTCATCTTTGTCTTTACCCTAATACCCTTACTCCCATTGGATAATTTTCAGGCGGAAACATTACTTTTGATTCAATCTCTTGTTCCTATCAGTACCTATGGTGTCATTCAACAGGTCCTGGAAGATATTCTCATCATTAAACATGGAGGACTATTTTCCATGGGGTTTGCTTTAGCATTGATCTTCTCTACAAATGGGATTGTCGCTTTGATTCAGACTTTCAATGCTTCAGTGAATGTGGTTGATACTCGGAGTTGGTTAAAGCAAAGAGCAGTGGCACTTATGCTGGTGATAATACTATCGCTGTTGGTCACCCTGGGGATTACTCTGATCACCTTCACCCAGGCCATGATGAATTTTTTAGTGGAAAAAGAATTAATGTTACAGAGCTGGCTTTATTATTCCGTAACTGGAGGTAAATGGATTGTCATTTTAGCCCTGTTTTATTTTGCCTATTCATTTGTGTATTACCTGGGACCGGCTCGTAAAAGCAAGTACCGCTTTATCTCGGCTGGAGCCTCATTATCAACAGTTCTCACAATTTTGATCACCTTTGGCTTTGGTTTCGTTATTGATCACTTCGGTCGCTATAACGCCCTTTATGGCTCAATTGGCACCCTACCAGTCATTATGCTTATGATATTCTTTTTGAGTCTGACGCTAATTCTGGGCTTTGAGTTGAATATTGGAATTGTTGCTGCTCGAAAAGTGCATGTAACCGAAATAGAACCATAAGAAGATCCTTTGCAGGAGTTTTGATTCAAGCCAGAAGAAAGCATAAGTGAATAATGAATACTCCAAAATTCTTAGAAATATTTCCAGAGCCCAAACCGCTGATTGGGATGATTCATGTCCAGGCTTTACCGGGTACCCCCAATAATCACCTGTCAGTAAGAGAAATTGCAGCCCGGGCTGTGCATGAAGCCCAGGTTCTCAGCGAAAACGGAATGCAAGCCATCATGCTGGAAAACATGCACGATATTCCTTACCTCAACCGAACAGTGGGTCCTGAAATTGTGGCGGCCTTGAGTCGAGTCTCTTCAGAAGTTAGAGCTGTTACAAATTTGCCTCTGGGGCTCCAAATTTTGGCCGGAGCTAATCAAGCTGCACTATCCGTTGCTCTCGCAGCTGAATTCCAATTTATCCGAGCTGAGGGTTTTGTTTTCGGGCATATGGCCGATGAAGGTTTACTCCAATCCGACGCCGGAGAATTATTACGTTACCGGAAAAATATCGGTGCCGAACATATCCAGGTTTTCACCGATATCAAAAAGAAGCATAGCAGCCACGCCTTGACAGCTGATGTTTCTCTGTCAGATACCGTTGAAGCGGCTGAGTTTTTCTTGAGTGATGGTGTTATCATCACCGGAACCCATACTGGAAAACCAGTTGATCAGCAGGAACTTGCTGCTGTCTATCCTTCGGCTCAACTGCCAGTGCTGGTTGGTAGTGGTGTTACGCCGGCTGGCTTACCTCAGATCTGGGATCATGCCGATGCCTTTATTGTGGGCAGCTACTTTAAGCAGGCCGGTCTCTGGCAGAATGAACCAGACCCGCAACGGATCAATTCTCTCATAACGGCCAGATCAAAACTGCTTTAATGAAAAACCGATGGGCTGAGAAACTCTTTATCAATGGGACCATCCTCACCCAGGATGAGAATCTAAATCAAACCACCCAAATGGCCATCGCTGGAAAGCAGATCCTGGCCGTGGGTGCTGACCTGTCAACTTACCGGAATAATCAAACAGAGACAATTGACCTACAGGGCTCGGTGTTGGTTCCAGGGTTTATTGATGCCCACATCCATTTCCTCTGGGGAGGTGAAAGCTTGCTTGCCATCCCTCTTAAAAAGGCCACTTCAAAAGATTCATTTATGGAACTCATTTCCAGGTTTGCAGTGGGATGTGAGGCAGGATCCTGGCTAAAGGGTGGTGGCTGGAATGAGCATCTTTTTACTGAAAAGACCCTTCCAGCCCGTGATTGGTTGGATGAAGCTGCTCCGGGACATCCCATGCTGCTGCATCGACATGATGGACATTCAGGGGTGGCTAGCAGTAAAGCATTAGAATTGGCTGGGATCACCAAAGAGACTCCTGATCCAGAAGGCGGTATTATAGATCGAGATGAACTGGGTGAGCCGACGGGCATCTTAAGAGATGCGGCTATGGGATTGGTCATGGCCCTGATCCCGGAAGAAACAGAAACAGAGCTTAACAGAAATCTGGATGCGGCCCAACACTATCTGCTTCAAAACGGGGTCACGGCAGTAGGGGATATGATCTATGATATGAAACATTTCCACTTTCTGCAGAAAATGGCTCGCGAGCATAAACTTAAGGTGCGAGTTACCGCCTATACTCCCCTGTTAAAATGGGCAGAAATGAAGCCGCTTCTGGATGCCGGTATTTATGAAGATGAATGGCTCCAATTCAAAGGGCTTAAAGGTTTTTGTGATGGCAGTCTGGGTTCCCGTACAGCATTAATGCTGGAGCCTTATGAAAATACATCTGATTCAGCCGGGATTTATGACACGGATTGGGAAGATGTGAATCTGGTCAGAGATAATATTTCTGAAGCAGACATTCGGGGCTATCAAACGGTGGTTCACGCTATTGGTGATCGGGCTAATCGGGAGGTGCTGGATCTGTACCAAACCATCATTGAGCAAAATGGCTCCCGCGATCGGCGCTTTCGGGTTGAACATGCCCAACACATTCATCCCCATGACCAGAACCGTTTTTCCGAACTGGGTGTAATTGCCTCAGTACAACCAGCCCACTGTGTTGATGATTCCCGCTATGCGGAGCAACTATTAGGCAACCGGTGTAGCTATGCTTATCCATTTAGGACCCTGGAACGAGAGGGAACCCGACTAGCCTTTGGATCCGATTGGCCAGTTAGTCCAGCAGATCCTGTGGCGACAATTCATGGTGCTGTCAAGCGGGCTGGCTGGTATATGGAGGAGGCTGTGGATTTCAATAAGGCTTTAAAAGCCCATACTGCTGATGCAGCTTATGCCGGGTTCAGGGAACATGATCTAGGGCAATTAAAAGCGGGCTGGCTGGCGGATTTTGTGATTCTGGATTCTAAGTTTCTTGATTTGGAATCTTATGGCAAGCCACCAGATAATCTAATTCAGGTAGTATATGTAAACGGAATGAAAGTGGAGCAATAGAAGTTGAGTCTAACCATGAATTTCATGATGGCGCTTATATTGGCTCGTCATCCCGAGCGGAGTCGAGGGACATATCTTTACTGTGGCTATTATAGCTACATTCTACTAATGAATTCAACATACGCTTGACTTATTTTCATAAGTAGGTTACCCCTCGACTCCGCTTGGGATGACAATCTTGAATAACATGGTCAGCTAAAAAAATGAGAGAATTACTGTGAAATCAAAACCACTCATCGGCTTAACCCCATCCTACTATGATCACAAGGAAATGGATCGCAGTATTCTGGGAAAATCCTATACTGACAGTATTCAACTGGCCGGTGGTTTGCCGGTATTAATCCCACCCATTATTAATAAGGATGATCTGGCCCAGCTTATCCAGCGTCTTGATGGGATTGTTTTAACTGGTGGCGATGATCTGGACCCCAAGTACTATGAGGAAGATTCAGAGCCGTTGACCCCCAAACCTTTTCACCCTCGCCGCGGTGAACATGATCAGCAAATATTTGAGTATGTCTGGAAGCACAAAGTACCCACCCTGGCGATCTGTCTGGGAATGCAGGAGGTGAATGTTTTTCTGGGAGGTTCGCTTTATCAGGATATTCCTGCACAGGTCGAGAATCATTTAGTACACAAGATTGGCGAATGGTTTGAAGCAAGACATGCTGTGAATCTGGATCAAGACTCGCTTTTGTATCAGCTTACGAAAAATAATATTGTCGAAACCAACAGCGCTCATCACCAGGCCGTGCGACTTGTGCCTGACCAGCTTAAGATAGTAGGGCAAACGAACGATGGAATTATTGAAGCCCTGGAACCCAAAGACTCATCGATCCCGCTCCTGGCTGTTCAATGGCACCCGGAATCAGAGATCAATGATTTGGTGGGGATTGAGTTATTCAGGTGGCTGATTCACAGATCTGAACATTGAGCCGGCAGGAATATCCACTGGTTTCAGCAGGCTCAACAACTCAAATTTATTGAAAACTAAAGCCCGGTTAATAGGAGACTAAAATGCATCGATTATTCATGAGCATTATTTTTTGTGTCGCACTGACAAGCATTGGTGTTGTTGCTGAGGAACCTGCTTCTGAACCAACATCTTTAAATGAGGTCTTGGTGTTATCCACTGGACAGTTTAACGGCAATAGAATTGCGTCAGATATGGAAAATAATGGGATGTTCGTTTCACACCGTATTAGTGGTCATTCCGGATTTGAATGGCCCAAAGGCGATGAAACTTATGCGATTTATGCCTCAGGTCTCTGGATTGCAGGTCAAATAAATGGCGAAATACGAACTGCCGTAGTTGAATACGGACCTGAGTTTGTGAGTGGGCCATATGGTAGTGATGGCTCAAATCCCGCTGACGTGTTGTATAAAGTAAATATAAGCGATTTAGATGATCCATCTTCAAATCCTGATTTTGCAAACTGGCCCATCGACCAGGGTGCCCCCTGGATTGATGTTGACGGCGATGGTATCTACACTCCAATGCCTGCCGGTTCTGATCACCCGGAGTTTATCGGTGATCAGGTCATTTTTTATGTCATGAATGATGGTATAAGTGCAGAACATATCATTTTTGGCACCGAACCCCTGGGTATTGAGGTTAGAATGACAATTTGGGGCTATGATAGATCTGATATGTTTGGTGACATGATGTTTGCTCAAGCCGAGATTATTAATCTGGGTGATCATGATATTGGAAATGCCTACATCGGTTTGTGGAGTGACCCGGACATTGGTGATATGGGTGATGATTTTGTCGGTTGCGATCCTACGCTAAGTCTCGGATTTGCTTATAATGATGGTGCTGATGATCTATATGGTATGGCTTGTCCTGCAGTTGGATACGATTTTTTTCAAGCAGCAGTTCCATCCAGAGATGGCTCGGGTGAGCTCATTATGACTGATGAGCAATGGGTTGGTGGTGAAATGACAGGCGGCTATAAAAACCTGCCCATGTCTTCTTTTATCAAATACATCAATGGTAGTTATACTTATACTGATCCTAATGATGCACAAGAAGCTTATTTTTACATGCAGGGTTATTTAAGAGATGGTTCTCCCATCATCAACAGTGCTACTGGTGAAGTTTCAAAATTTGTTCATCCTGATGATCCGAATGACAATATCGATGAAAACGATAATATCTGGGTTGATGGTGATGATAATCCGGCTAGTGATCGACGTTTTTTTATGAACGTAGGTCCCTTTAACTTGTTACAGGGTGATAAAGCACAAGTCGTTTATGGAATCATGGTTGCTCGAAATGAAACAGCACTACATTCAGTTACAGAGCTGAAAAGAATTGACGGGTTTGCCCAGAGCTTGTACGAATCACATTTTACCTCTTTTAGCATACCTCAAGTTTCGTATAGTGCAAATTCCATAAATAACACAGAAATGGAGCTGATCATTGAGGCAAACCTGGCTGACTTTGAGGGGCTTAATTCCTGTGAAATAGCGCTTCATTCACAAGTAGGTTATCCTACACTATTCACAACAGTAACTCTCTTCGATGATGGCCAGCATGATGATCAACTGGCAGGTGATCATATTTGGGCTAATAGTATCATAGTAGTAAACACAAAATATCCCCATTCAGCTGACTTAACTTTACACCTGGATACTGGGGACGAAGTGTTCACAAACTACTTTTCAAATATAAGATTGCGTCCCTTACCCTCTTTGGAAAATTGGCAGATTATTTGGGAGAATCGTCGTCAAGACCAACTTATTAACAACGATGAAACTGTTCATCTACAATTTGATATATATAATAATGACCTGGTCAATCAGATTGATGAACTAACCATTGTAAAAGATGGTATACTTGAATTAGACTCCTGGCTGCCTGCTGGTGGAGAAATTGAGATTGACTCACATTTCTTCATCGTTACCAGCCCCCCAACAGGTGATTCGGTGATATTTGAGTACCAGCTGTATTTTGATCATCATTTTGAACTTGTGCGCACAACACTCCCGGTTACTTATTGGGAGGGAGATGTTCCTGAGATAGATGTTTCCCATAATGGAGAGTCTGATGCCTCAATTTCTGTTTCAATAGTTGATCCAACCTTGTTGACCGGGGCTGAGTACAGAGTGTTTTTTGATGAACAGCATTACTATATGGATGTTGATAGTAATTGGTGGTCCATTGATTTTCCTGATTCGATTGGTATGATGGCAAAACCAGGGGATCTTACAGGAACCAGCGTCACCGGAGTGTGCGGATTATACGGCGTAGAACCAGGTACGATAAATTTAATTTTCACAGTCGACTTCGTTTCCGATGGTGCTTATGCAGACGGTTGGCAAATTGACTTACCTGATGATTTATCAGTCAACAATTGGACACACCTTACAGGGGATGGCTTGTGGATAGGGTTTGATGGAACTATGACTGCAGGAAATGTGCTTACCTGGGGTAATAATTCACAATCAGGGTCTGGCTCGATTAGGGGTTATGTTACCGTATCTATAAATGTAGATGAAGTTCCATTACCTATCTCAGCAGACTATGTTATCTATGATGATGGCTGGTCAGGAGTAATTGTTGATGCAGTGGGTACAACAACAATTTCAGAAATCGGTTATGATTTCAAAACTGAGAAGCATTGGAATTTGAGCAATTTAACAACTGGCGATACTGTATTAGTAGATCAAACCATAATCAATGGTGTTGATTATTATACTGGTGAAAATGCTGGGGATCCAATTGTGGATGGGTTTTTAATCACATTATTTGGGACATATGAGCTTCCCATGACATTTTCTGATATCACATTAATTAAAACAGACGGAAGCGAAGACGCTGTGGATGTTGATGATTATTATCATTATGGCTGGGCGGCGGATGCAATGTCAATTTCAATACTGGGTTTTGGTTCGACTGATTTGGGGGAGCTGGGAAAAGATTATGAATGCCGCTGGACAGGTATCTATGCAAATGAACCAATCGTTATAAATGGTATTAACGTTTGGGAAGTTGAATCTGGAGGCTCAATGGCTTCATTGTTTGGTGTCAGGGGAGATGAATTGGCCAATCACCCACTAAACCCCAATCCTGGTGTTTCTGAGCCATTTTTGGTGCGTATACCCTTCGAAGTATGGAACAGGGATACGGGGGAACAGATTAATTTCTCTATTTATGACAGGAGCCAATATTATGATGGGAGCATGGATATTTATGCCTTTAATCCATTTGATAGAATGTATACCTACTTTGTAAATACACCTTATGATTCTATAAATGTTATACCAGCAGACGGAGGAGAACATGCCGACCACTTTACCTGGAATCTAGTTTGGTGGGGAGACGATGACTTTGAAAATGGTGATATGCTAATTGTAAAATATTATGGACCAATTTTACTCGCTGACGAATTTTTCTTTAACACTGTAACTAACTTCACCAATGAGGAAAATAACCAGATTAGTGACTTCAGGTTATTTCAAAATTATCCCAACCCATTTAATCCAATTACCAGAATCGATTATCGAGTTCCCAAAACATCTGATGTGAAGATCACCATCTTCGATATCACTGGGCGAGAGGTAAAAACACTTATCAACAGGTCGCAACCAGCCGGTCTGTACCAATTGCAATGGAACGGAATCAGCAATACTGGAAAAATGCTCAGCACCGGTGTCTACTTCGCTCGTTTGGAGGCTGGGCGTTATACTCAAGTCATAAAGATGGTTTATCTCAAGTAAGGGCTTGAGGTGTGATCTTCATGAGATTTAGCATGACGGTTGTGGGCGAGTAAGGAGTTCTACATATACGTCCCCACAAGAGAATAGATTATTCCCATAAAATCATGGTCAACCACCAGATGTGGTTTGATCCCGGTTGTCCAGAATAACTCCTTAATTGGATAACTCGTTACCATCCTGTAAGCAAGTAGGCGTAACATTCAAGCTGGATTATAATTATACTGCTGGGCTTTTTTTAATCATTCTTTTGGAGAAATAAATATGCTTCGTTCACGTTTCATTTTGGTTGGTCTGATTGGTCTCGCACTGCTGTTATCTGCTTGCGTATCCACTGGTGTAGATACCAACAATAATACTATCGATCTGAATTCACAACTTCCTGTAGACCCAAATCTGATTAGTGGAAAGCTGGACAATGGCTTAAAATATTTTATCAAAGTGAACCACAAACCGGAAAACCGGGCTGAATTACGCCTGGTGGTCAATGCCGGTTCTATTTTGGAAGATGAGGACCAACGGGGTTTAGCTCACTTGTTGGAGCACTTGTGTTTTAACGGGACCGAAGATTTCCCCAAACAGGATCTGGTAAATTATCTGGAATCCATCGGGATGCGCTTTGGACCGGATTTGAATGCCTATACCAGTTTTGATGAAACGGTGTATATGCTTCAGGTACCCACAGATAGTGCCAGTCAGCTGGATAAGGGTTTGCAAATTCTGGAGAATTGGGCCCATAAGGTTACTCTGGATGCAGAAGAGATCGACAAGGAACGCGGTGTTGTCCTAGAAGAATGGCGCCTGGGTCAAGGTGCTGGACAACGTATGTTTGACAAGCAGCTACCCATCATGTTCAAAGGCTCCCGGTATGCTGTACGTCTGCCAATTGGTTCCATGGATGTAGTTCAAAATGCCAGTTATGAAACCATTAGACGGTTTTATCGGGAATGGTATCGTCCCGATCTTATGGCTGTTGTAGCTGTGGGTGATTTTGACCCGGTAATGATAGAAGCCAGGATCAAAAGTTTGTTTGGAGTTATTCCAAAGCGTACGGAAGCCCGTGAACGTCTCACATATGCAGTCCCTGGTCATCCAGAAACGCTTTTTGCTCTGGCATCAGATCCAGAAGCAACGCGTTCCAGTCTGAATGTTCTTTTTAAGCATCCCTCTCACGTCAATCGTACTGCCGGTGAATATCGCAGTAACATTGTTGAACGGCTCTACCATGAAATGTTGAATGCTCGTTTTAGCGAGATATCCCAGAAGGCAGATTCACCCTTTTTGTATGCTTATTCTGCCAAATGGGGTTGGGCCAGAACAGCAGAAATGGTGGCCTTGGGTACTGGTGTTGTGGATGGTGGTTTAATCCAGGGCTTAGAGGCTGTGCTGGTTGAAGGCGAACGGGTCCGAAGACATGGTTTTACTATTACTGAGTTGGAGCGTGCCAAGATGGAAGTCCTCCGCGGCATGGAGAAGCTCTATCAGGAACGTGATAAACAAGAATCTCGTGGCTATGCATCAGAGCTAATTCGGCATTTTTTGCAAGAAGAAGCGGTTCCGGGAATTGAATATGAATTTATGCTCTATCAAAAAACTATCCCGGGCATCCAGCTGGCCGAGGTAAATACTTTAGCCCAGAAATTTATTACTGATGATAACCGGGTAGTCATGGCCTCCAGCCCTGAAAAAGAAGGTCTGACATTACCAACCGCAGTCGAGCTTACAGCCGTATTTGATAAAATTGCGACCCTCTCCATTGAGCCTTATGTGGACAATGTTTCAACAGAGCCACTTATTGCAGAGTTACCTGAGCCAGGTACTATCACTGATGAAAAATATTATGAAACAATAGACACTCATGAGTTAACCCTGAGCAATGGTGTACGAGTGGTCTTGAAAGCTACAGATTTCAAGAATGATGAAATTCTGTTTCAGGCCTATAGTCCCGGTGGTTATTCTGTTTTTTCTGATGAGGATCTGGTTACCGGCAAGATAGCTGCCAGAATTATCGACAACAGTGGACTGGGTAATTTCAGCATAGTGGACCTGCAAAAAATGATGGCTGGTAAACAGGTGTCAACCACACCCTATATCAGATCTCTCTATGAAGGTTTACAGGGCTCTGTTTCACCTACCGATATGGAGCTTCTGTTCCAAATCATCTATCTGCAATTTACAGCCAGTCGTCAGGATGAAGATACTTTTGCAGCTTTTATGACCCAGTTTCGCTCTCAGCTTGAGAATAAAAGCCTAAGTCCCGAATCTGCTTATCATGACACATTGAATATGACCCTGAATGGTCATCACCCGCGACGTAAACCCATGACGGTTGGTGTTTTGGACCAGATTGATTTGAATAAGGCTCAGCAGCTATATGATGATCGTTTTGCTGATGCCGGAGATTTCACCTTTTTGTTTGTCGGAAATTTTGATTTGAAGCAGATCAAAGCTTTGATTGTACAATACCTGGGTTCCCTCCCGGCAAACGGTAGAAATGAAACCTGGGTGGATGAAAACATTGTTACTCCAGCTGGAAAGATTATCAAGACCGTTAAGCGCGGGGTTGAACCAAAGAGCACCACCCGTATCGTTTTTTCAGGTGCGTTTGATTATACTCGACAAAATCGATACGATATGTATTCCATGATGCAAGTGCTGCGAATTCGGCTCCGTGAAGTTTTGCGTGAAGATATGGGGGGCGTTTATGGTGTAGGTGTCTGGGCCAGTATGTCGAAGGAGCCCAAGGCAGAATATTCCCTGAATGTGACTTTTGGCTGTGCTCCGGATCGAGTTGCTGAGCTGACTGATGCTGTTATGGTTGAGATCAAAGACATCATGAAAAATCCACCGGATGTTAAAAACGTGGATAAAGTCAAGGAGTCTCAACGACGCGAGCGCGAGATCAGTATTCAGAAAAATTCATACTGGCTAAATTCACTGGCGATCTACTATCGTGAAGGTCGTGACCTGGAGAATTTCATGAAATTCCATGAGCTCATCGAGGGTTTTGACGCAGAAGATGCACAAGCTGCCGCCAGTAAATACTTTGACCTGGATAATATGATCCAGGTAACCTTATACCCTGAAAATTAGAAATAGACCTTAACTGTAAAGAGAAGGACTTGATCTATGGACCTCAAAACGATAACTGAGCAGATAATGGTGTATGTAACGGATTATGCCTGGAATATTCTGGGGGCCATTCTCATCTTTTTTATTGGGAAATATGTGGCTCGTAAACTTACTAATCTCCTGGGAAAGCTTTTGAAGCGCCAGAAAATTGATGAAACCCTGATTCAGTTTTTGGACAACATCAGTTACTACGCATTAATGATCGTGGTCCTCATGGCTACAGCAGATCAACTGGGTGTGGATACGACTTCCTTTTTGGCAATATTTGGGGCTGCCGGCTTGGCTGTTGGTTTGGCTCTGAAAGATTCCCTGGGAAATTTTGCCAGCGGTGTCATGCTGGTCTTTTTCCGGCCCTTTAAAATTGGAGATGTGGTGACTGCGGGAGGGGTAACCGGTAAAATTGAAAGTATCAGTGTGTTCAATACGGTCTTTTTGACTTTTGATAACCAGAAGATGATCGTTCCCAATGGTCAGATCACCAATGATGTTATTACCAATATTAACGCCAACCCGACCCGCCGTCTGGACCTGGTTTTCGGGATCGGATATGAAGCTGATATCCTTAAAGCAAAAGCCATTTTTAAAGCCAGCATGCTGGCAGATCCTCGGGTTTTGAAAGACCCAAAACCCCTGGTTGCTGTTTCTGAATTGGCTGACAGCAGCGTTAATTTCTTTGTGCGACCCTGGGTGAAAACTGGTGATTACTGGGACGTTAAATTCGACCTCACAGAGAAGATCAAGCTGGCCCTGGATGAGGCCGGCATCAGTATTCCATTTCCGCAGACGGATGTGCATCTCTATCAGAAAAGTGATTGATTATGCTATCATTTTTTGAGCAGAAACAAATTTTCCCCATATTCTGGAAGCTATTTGGGCTGACTGTCGTGACTTTTATTGGTATGCAGATTACGGGTAACCCCTTGATTACTGATGCAGCTCCCAGCGGTATTGTTACGTTTGAATTGATCGGTACTTTGGAAGGGAGTCAGCGTATTATGGATTCCTGGCAGGGGACTACCCTGATCTTTGCCGGAATAAATATGGGGCTGGATTTTCTATTTCTCACTTTATACGGAATCACAATTGCCCTGGGCTGTCTACTGGTCTCCCAAAGATTTCCAGCCCATTGGGAGCG
>JAOZSM010000177.1 GCA_029939675.1 Fidelibacterota bacterium | reverse complement strand
TCTTTTTCGCGGTGGCATGACCTTTGACATATATATAAAGATTATGGTAAAAACTTATTATCAAATTATTTTCACTCCAGCCCGTAGCGCATTTGTGCTATATTTTGGTTCTGAGCAATTATCAGAACCTGTTTCTCGGGTCATGGAATATTATATTAAGGAACTGGAAAACTGATTACCACATCCCTCATTCGGGTCGCTAAGCCGACAACACAACGTCAGAGTTTCTCATTTTTTACTGGTTTTTTTAAATCCTTTAAACCCGTAATTCTTACTGCCTTTTTCTCACTTGTTCTCTCTCAGCCCAGTTTCGCAAAAGAATATTTTAGCGATTTTGTCTGGCACGATCTTAATGCTGATGGCATTCAAGACACAGGTGAGCCCGGCGTTTCTGGTGTAGATGTTCTTGTAAACGGCAAAACTGTTACTACAGATGCCAATGGATATTGGATAACGGCTGATTTAAAAAAGAACAATAACTACACTGTTACTTTTAGCAGCCTGCCTGCTGGTTATGTTTTTAGTCCACAGAACCAGGGTGGCGATGATGCTCTTGATAGTGATCCAGACCCATCATCTGGAGTTACCGCCAGCTATAAGGCAATCCAAAATACAACCATTACCCATATAGATGCTGGTATCTACCTGCCCCCGGAAATAGACATAGAGGGTAATGGTACTTCCATCATTGATGGTGATACATCACCAGGCGTGACTGATGACACTCAGTTTGGAAATGCCTATATTTCCTCTGGGACAATTTCACATACTTTTACGGTTTTTAACTCTGGTGATGCTGTTCTAAACTTGACTGGTTCTCCCGTTGTTGACATAACAGGAACTCATGCATCTGATTTTTCTATCACCAGTCTACCAGCTAATACGGTTGCCAATCATGGTGGTAGCGAAACTTTTGTGGTTCAGTTTAGCCCCAACGATATCGGTATCCGCTCTGCCACTATTACCATCGCCAATGATGATAGTGACGAAAACCCCTACACTTTTTCAGTAGAAGGAACTGGGGTTGGGTTACCTGAAATGGACGTTTTAGGAAATAGTATCTCCATTTTTAATGGGGACTCTTCTCCCAGCGTGAATGATAACACCTATTTCGGGAATGCTGATGTTTTAGCCGGTACGGTTGAGCATACTTTCACCATTGAAAACACCGGAAGCGTCAGCCTTGATCTAGGGGGTAACCCCATCGTGGCTCTATCGGGAACCCACTCTTCAGATTTTACTGTTACAGCGCAACCTGACGTCAGTATTAGCGCCAATGGCGGCAGTTCCACTTTCCATATTTCTTTTGATCCAGATGGCTCAGGGGCTCGTAGTGCAACAGTTTCTATTGCAAATAATGATAGTGATGAAGCCCCCTACACTTTTGATATTCAGGGAACTGGAACCGTCGTTCCAGAAATTGACATTCAGGGGAATGGTTTTTCAATTATAGACGGAAGCTCTTCACCCTCCTCAGGCAATGACACCGATTTTGGTTCTGCAAATATTTCCGCTGGAGCTAACACACACACCTTTACCATTTATAACTCTGGATCAGGTGCTTTATCCCTGCCTGACGATCCTCGGGTCCAGGTGTCGGGAAGCCATGCTGCTGATTTCAACATCACACAGCCGGCTGCCAGTGTAGCCGCTCAGGGCAGCGAAACATTTCAGATTACTTTCAATCCCGTGGCAACCGGACTGCGCCAAGCTACTATTTCTATTGCCAGTGATGATGGTGATGAAAGTCCTTATACTTTTGCTGTAGAGGGAACGGGTACTATTGATCCAGAGATAGACATCTGGGGCAATGAAACCTCTATCATTCACAACCTTACCCCATCACCAACTTTAACAGATTCTACTGATTTGGGAGCTGCAACAATTGGGGCTGGTGCACTCATTGTAACCTACACAATTTATAACGATGGCCCGGCTACACTCAATCTCACCGGCGCCTGGCCCCTGGTTGATATTAGCGGAACACATGCCGGGGATTTTAGCATCCACACGCCTCCTTCCGGCTCCATTGCTCCTGGAGCAAATTCTATTTTTAAAATTGCTTTTGACCCCATTACTTCCGGGTTTCGCTCGGCTACAGTGACCATTGAAAGCAATGATCTGAATTATGGGAATTATTCCTTCTCCATTCGAGGCGAAGCCGTCTATGCAGGCGGAGAAGAGCCGGACTCGGAAATTGACATTCAGGGCAATTTGACCAGCATTATAACTGGTGCAAATGATCCAAACACCGGGGATGGGACCGATTTTGGCTCTGTAGCCCTGGAGGGCGGCTCTGTAAATCATACCTTTACTATTGATAATCAGGGTACCGAAGATCTGGTTTTGACCAGTTCACCCATGGTAACCATTGATGGCGCACATTATGCTGATTTTACCATTATCCAACAGCCCAGTTCACCCATTGCTCCCGGTGGATCTGTACCTTTTATCGTTTCATTTAACCCCTCTGCGGGTGGTACACGTTCTGCCTATATCGAAATCGAGAATAATGATGCTAGCACTAATGAATTTGGTGATAGCGAAAGCCCATACACCTTTACGATTAGTGGCGAGGTGGCCACCAGTCCCGAGATTCAGATTTCAGGAAACGGCCTTGAAATTGCCAATGGCGATGCCAGTCCCAGCCCGAATGACAACACTTATTTCGGAGATGTTACGGCCAGCCTGGGCGAGACCCAGGTTACCTATACAATCAACAATATAGGTAGTGCCGTTTTGCACTTAAACGGAACTACCATAGTTAATATTTTGGGCGACGCTGCAGCTGAATATACTGTTACCAGTCCTCCGGCTACAAGCATCAGTGCTGGCGGCAGCACCACCTTTACCGTGTCTTTTGATCCAAACCAGGTGGGTCTTCGAAACGCCAGTATTTCTATAACCAGTGATGATGCAGATGAGAATCCCTATAGTTTTGCCATTCAGGGTAACGGTACCGGTCCCGGGTCACCCCTGGCCTGTGTCCCAAACTTTTTCCACATTTTTGGTGATGATGGCACAGTTACATATCTGGATGCAACCACATCACCCTACACATACACCCTTATAAAAACTGTTGGTTATTCCATCAACGGAATGGGTTATAATCTTGAAGATGGTCTGCTGTATGGTTTTGAAATGGATGCCGATGAACCTGGGGATAATATCATTCGAATTGATGGGGAGGGCACTCTTACTGTTCTTACCGACGTAACGATTCCCTATAAGTCATGGCGAGCTGACTTTAACGACTCAGGCGAAATGTATTTCTGGGATGATAATGGCGATAATATTTCCGTTTTCGATGCCAGCGAAGGTACTGTTACCAGCCAAAACACCGGAGGAGTGCTCTGGCTACCCATCGATATGGCTTATCTGAATGCTGATGGAAATTTCTATGGAATTCACACGGATCTACTTTATAAATACGATCCGCTTGCCAATACTGTATCTACAACAACTATTTCAGGGCGGCTTGCTGATGGTTATAACACGGGTACGAACAGTGCTTACTATGGAGCCGCCTGGTCTGCTAACGATGGTTACGTTTATACTACAAATAGTCAAAGTGGCCATATGTATAAAATCAACGTTACTCCCAACGGCGAGGGTACTTGCTCCAGTGTTTTTGTTGGGCAGGCTGAAGCCAATCTAAATAAAAGTGACGGTGCTTCTTGTCCATTAGCGGAATCGCCCCTACCTACAACGGGGGCGCTTGGCAGCAAGGTCTGGATTGATGCTGATGGCGATGGCGTTCAGGATGACGGTGAAGCAGGACTACCGGATGTAACCGTATCTCTTTACGGTGTAGATATCACTTTTGTTGCTTCAACCACAACAGATGAAAACGGGGAATACTCGTTCCAGAATTTATCCCCATCTGAATATTATATGTCCTTCACCAATGCCCCCTCCGGTTTCGCGCTTACCACTCAAGACCAGGGGGGTAACGATCTCCTGGATAGTGATGCTGATCCCAGCAGCGGTGAAACAGAGCCCTTCTTTGTGGAGGTCGGCAGTATTGACAACGGGTTTGATGCTGGTTATACCGCTACTGGTGTTGGAGACTTTGTCTGGCTGGATACAGACCAGGACGGAGTTCAGGATGCTGGTGAAAATGGAATGCCCGGTATTGATGTAGAGATTAGAATTGATGGCGGTGCCTCAGTAGCAAACACGACGACTGACGCTTACGGATACTATTTTTTTTCTGATCTTAATTCGGGTACAAACTATCGTCTTTATTTTACGAATATACCGGCTGGCTATAACATCTCGCCCCGGGATGCTGGCGGCGATGATGCCCGTGATAGCGATATCAATACCAGTACAGGTCAATCAGGCGCGTTTTCTTTGACGACAGATCAATTTAATTCCAGTTTCGATGCTGGTGTATATCAGGCAAGTGATCCGGAAATGAACATTACTGGAAACGGTGTTGATATTGATGATGGGGATACATCACCTAGTATTGGTGATGATACTGATTTTGGTTCATTACTGATCTACGGTGGTTCCGTGGTCCACACTTTTACTATCGAAAACCCAAATTTGAGTGGACCAGACCTAACCTTAAATGGTTCTCCCCTGGTTGTTATTTCAGGTGATCATGCTGCTGATTTTTCACTCACAACCCTTCCTGCAACAACCATAGCCTCGGACAACAGCACGACTTTTCAAATTACCTTTGACCCAAGTGAAGGTGGTCTCAGATCAGCCTTTTTGACTATCTCAAATACTGACGCCAATGAGAATCCCTATGACTTTGACATTCAGGGAACTGGTCTGGCGCCTGAGATTATTGTTAAAGGTAACAATACCATTATCGTTGATGGCGACGATGATCCTGCAACTGAGGACGCAACAGATTTTGGACCTGCTGATATCGCTGATGGTATCGTATTCGTTACGTTTACCGTTGTTAATGATGGGAGCGCTGAGTTGGATCTCACTGGATCCTCCCCTTATGTGAGCGTCAGTGGTACGCATGCTGCTGAGTTTACTGTAACAGGAGCTGCCGTAACTCCTATTGCTGACGGAGACTCAACCACTTTTATTGTTCGGTTTAATCCTACTGCAAATGGTTTACGCACAGCAACACTTTCCATTGCAAACTCTGATACGGATGAAGACCCCTTTACATTTGCTATCCAGGGGACCGGTACCTCTTTTCCAGAAATGGCTGTTTATGGCATAAGTGAAGTAATTCCAGACGGTTCCACTGAAACTTCTGTTGAGGATCTAACCGATTTTGGTAGTCATGATATTCACGCAGCAACCCAGATCACTCATACATTTTCGATAAATAATGAGGGCTCTGGAAATTTAACCCTTTCAGGTGCACCTCTGGTTCAAATTACGGGTGTCAATGCCGGTGATTTCCTGGTTTCCGCTGCCCAGCAACCAGCTTCCAGCACTATTGCTTCGTCAGGATCAATCACCTTTGAGGTCACCTTTGATCCAACAACAACCGGGTTGAGACAAGCAACGATTGTTATCCCAAATGATGATAACAATAAAAATCCTTATAACTTTGCCATTGAGGGCCTGGGTACTTCGACTCTGGATCAAGAGATCGAGCTCCTGGGCAATGACCAAATTATCGAAACTGGTGATAATAACCCGGAAGCAGCAGACTTTACCGACATGGGTGAAGCTATGATTTCAGGTGTGCCAGTCACTGTTCAATTTGTTATTCGCAACACCGGCGACCAGGTTTTGCATCTTACAGGACCACCTCCCTATGTGGCTATTTCTGGTACCAATGCCTCTGAATTTAGCATTACCAGCAGTCCTTCAACTTCGATTGCAATCGGTGGTGGCACCACCACCTTTGAAGTTACTTTTGCGCCGACTGCCCTGAATCAGCGTCAGGCGATTCTGAGTATTCAAAATGATGATTCTGATGAAAACCCTTATACTTTTACGATCCAGGGAAATGGTATTTATGATCCCAACTCACAATCTGAGATGGACGTTCAAGGAAACACGATCAGTATTGCCAGCGGTGACTTATCACCTGACCCCGGCGACGGAACAGATTTTGGCAGTGTGGAAGTTGTAGGGTTCACTTCCTCGCAGAATTTTGTTATCCATAACTACGGGTCTCATGATTTAGTTTTAGGTGAAACGCCTATCGTCAGCATTTCTGGAGATCATTCTGCAAACTTTACGATAACTGCTGAACCAGCGCCCCTGGTGGCCCCCAGCAGTTCAGTGACCATGACAATCACCTTTGACCCATCTGATCCAGGTTTACGGGAAGCAACTGTCAGCATCGGAAACAGCGATCAGGACGAGAATCCCTACACCTTTGATATTCAGGGAACCGGGACAACTGCACCTGAAATACTGGTAAGTGGCAATGGTTTAACCATCAACAATGGTGATAATTCTCCCAGTATGATTGACAGCACCTATTTA
>JAOZSM010000176.1 GCA_029939675.1 Fidelibacterota bacterium | reverse complement strand
AGCCGGTGCCAACTATTGGTGGTCCATAAAAATTATCGTAATAGCAGTTATCTACCATGCCACCAACGCTAAATTGGATCACAATTTGATCCAGGTCCTGGCGATTTACAGCAAATGAATATTCAAAATATAAATTGGTCCACAAGTTTGTTTGATCGATTGTTTGTCTCGAGACGATTTGGGTGATGGTGGGATCAGCCAAATCATGGTTTTGCAATTTAAAGGTCACCTGAGTATTGGGAGACTCTGTGTATACCATCAATGAAAAGGTATGATTCTCAGTCAGATCAAGCTTCTCCGGTAAAGTCAAAAATATATAATCATCTGGACCCGTTGCAGACCACTCTCCAACATATATACTACTATTTATTCCACCAGGATCGGGATTATCGACTATAGCTGGGGCAATTGATGAGGAACCATCCCAGAGATACCAATCAAAAACGTCATCCCCTTCAAAGGTATTATAGAAATGCAAATCCTGGTCGATTGGAGGTTCAGTCGGATCATACCCCAAATCTCCGGGCTGAGTTAGACTTAGAACCATATTACCATTGTAAAACGAAATATTTTGATGGATGAAGTCAACATTATTGCCATTGAAGGTATGGGTCGCTTTAGCCCATCTGTTTTGGTCCCAGTGGGAAAAATCGTCGGTCCAGGCCTGCAAGAATTTATTGTCAGATCCATAATCCCCATCATCTGGATTGTATGTATAGTATTTGACCCAATCATAGTGGGCGAATACTGGTAGAATATTCGGGTCAAAAGGACCGACCCAATTGACATATGTCGGTTGCCATATATTCATCATAATTTTCTGAGAATTTACGAGTTGTTCAATGTGGGGGCCTGTTTGGCGATGAATTTCTATTCCATCAATAAACCAGGCAACATAGTCAGGAGCCCATTCAAAGGCATAAACATGATAACCATAATGCGGGTTAAACCAGGTCTGGGCAGTATACACATGGTTTATCTGACCGGGAGTTATAGCATTAAACTGAACTTCACTAAAGCTAGCCCCCAGGATTTCTACATCGATTTCGTTCCAGCCCATCCCGCCATCATTATATGTAAAAAAAGATGATAGCAGACCACTACCCTCTGCAGACTGCATTCGGACCTCAAATCGCCCATAGGTTAAACTCTCCAATGTTCTTAATTCTCCCCCCCGGTAATCTTTGGCCCATATAGAGCCTGCAAATATCAAAATCAGTAAGGATGAACAAGCATAAGTGCACAGTGTTCTAATTTTACTCTCCCCCTGTCCAGCGTGTTTTGATTTGATTATAAGCCATTCGCGATGTCACAATAATATTATCTCCATCCTGAGAAAGTTTCATAATCCCAAACCATTCTTCGATATCATCAGGGTCGTGTGTATATGAATCTTCTAAGCCAAATTTCCACCAGGCATCCAGGTATTCATGAATTATGACCCCAGCCAGAGGGGTTGTGCTACTTTCTGCATCATTCAGGTTCTGGATTAGACCCTGAGCCTGCTCTGCTTCTGTATTTCCCCCATAACCATAATTTGGCGGCCCCGTTGAAGGAAGTCCGGGAGAAACACTTAGACCTGTCTCGGTAATGAGTAATGGCTTATCAGGAACCATGTGTTTTAGATACTCTAGCCAACCCTGAAATATTGTGCCTGAAGAATGGCCTACCGGGGGGTTCTCCAGATAGTAATCGACCGCATAGGAATAGGCATTGTGGCTCCGAAAATCAAGAAAGGGAGTATCGATCATTTCTGCTGTTCGAATATCATTCGCATAAGTTGTCAGCGGCACAACATCAAAAAACTCGGAGTAATAACTTTTCGTATAATCTGCCATTTCAGCTAAAAATGCTTCTGTAGCCGATAGCGTTGTATCAGTGACGATAAACTCTCCCACATATGAATTAATGGAAGGGTTCAGCAGATTCGTGGAAAGGATACTAGGTTCACTAAGTTCATTACCAACCACAAAAGCCAGTAAGGGAGGTGTTGCACCAGCAGTGCCCATAAACATCCGCTGAATTACTTCACGGATATATTGTTTAGATGATTCCTTAAAGGTTTCATTCTGGAAATCTTCCACCTCACCATCAAACCAGATAGTTTGTATAATATTCAGGGATTCTGTTTCCTGAATCACCTCATAACAATATTGTGGGGCACCCCAGAGTCTGATTGTATTGGCACCCAGAGCAATAATATTGTCAATGTCCTCATTTATCCGCACCTGAAGATCGTCGGGTAAGGGATGCGTAGATTCAACTTCCCAGGGGATGTATCCAGGATACCCTACAACATAAACCACACCCCGAATATCCAGCGGATTTCCATTTAACAAGATGTGATTTGAATCTACCGAAAATGCTGGTGGATCTATTTTAGGGGTATCAGATTCCTGGCAACCTATTATGAAGGCATTCAGGATTAGAAAAATGAACTGCCCCTTATTTATCTTCATCATAAAATACTGGCAATAGACATAGCATCTCGATGGGATACTGAAGTATCCTTACTGGAAAACTCGCACATAATCAACTGACATAGTCTGAGGGAAGCTGGTTGATTGATCCGGATCACCAGCCCAGGGTCCGCCCAGAGCAACATTTAAAATAATGTGAAAGTCCTGGTCAAAGGGTGCTGGCCAATTGCCACCTATAGTGTACCAATCAGTGAGGGTCTGGTAATGATTGCCATCTACATACCATCTAAGTTCGCCTGCTTCCCATTCCAAAGTGAACAGATGGAAGTCATCTGAAAAGTCTCCCTGGGATAATTGGTAGGAACGGCCAGACTGACTATTATTAGGTGGATTGCCACCATAATGAATTGTGCCATGGACAACATCTGGATTATGCCCTACCAGTTCCATAATATCTATCTCCCCGCTGACTGGCCAGCTACCATAAACCGCCTGGGTGGGCATCATCCAGATTGCCGGCCAAAGTCCCTGGCCAAAAGGCAGTTTAGCCCGGATATCAAAACGACCGTAGGTCCAATCCCCTTTCCAGGCAGTGTTCATTCTGGCAGATGTATAGGCCGGGTTGTTCACATCGAAAGGGTTAGCTTTGCGCAAAACAATATTCAGGTTTCCTGCTTGAAGAAATGAATATGCAGGGTCATCTGAATAGGACTGGAGCTCATTATTGACATATGCCGGCCACCAATTCTCGTGATTCCACTTGTCCGGGTCAATACTGGTACTGTTAAATTCATCATTCCAGACCAGAGTCCAACCTTCAGGAATGCTTGAGGGAGAAAGGCAATTTCCATCGTCATGGGTGGCCTGTGAATCATAATTGACGGCACCAGAGTCTGTACACCCATAGTAGTGACAACTGCCATCATCCTCAGTTGCCAGACTATCATAGTTGAGTGCATTTACATCCATGCACCCGCTAATTATCTGTGTAGGTTCATCAGAAGTATTTGGCGATGATTTGCAGGCACCCACAACCATGAGCAGAGCGAGACTTATTAAAACAGATAGATTCAGAACTTTATTTTGACTCAAGTTTGCTCCCATAATCAAAGATATAATCTGTAGTGATCTGTGGAAAAGGCGGTACTACCACTGGGTAGGGAACCTTATCTTGGGCAACAAACATATCAATGTGTGTGAGATTGATATCCTCAAATGTTTCAAAATTGATGTATATCTGATCTGAATATACCTGTTGGAGACTATCAATTATCGGGTTCATATGTCTTTCAATAAAGGGAATCGAATTAGAGGATTGCAGCGTACT
Source organism: Fidelibacterota bacterium (assembly GCA_029939675.1). Taxonomy (GTDB): domain Bacteria; phylum Fidelibacterota; class UBA8477; order UBA8477; family JABMPR01; genus JABMPR01. The sequence continues at coordinate 2,731 of JAOZSM010000176.1, read as the reverse complement.
ATCTGAAATCGAATAATTGATTATTTCTTTATAAAGTCCTGACAAATATTGGTCTTGCCACATCTCACCATAAGACTTTATTTCTTTTCGATCTGCATACCCTTCAGCGTAGGCTTTCCCGGTCACGATGTAATCTCGCAGCAGATCTGCAATAGACAATTTTACTTGCTCAGCGAAATCAGCCATTTCAAAACGTTTTTTCCGAAAAACCAGGGGATGTCGTGAAACCAAATTAGTAAAATCTTGTACTGTCCAGTCCTTCTCATCAAATCTAAATAGCTTCTGGTCCAAATAGGAAACTTCAAATTCAGAATTATTTATTGCTAAATGCTGTTTTTCTAGTTCCCAAATAGCCTGATTCAACAGGGAACCCTTTTCTGCTTCTTTGAGAAAATATTTATCTGCAAGATCATCGACCAGAGTACGAAAAGTTGCTTCCTCCAAGATAAAACTTTTACCATGCATGAGGCCCGCAACGTGATCATTGTAAAGCTGATTACCTTTGCGTTCCTTTACTTTTGCGACAACATCATCCAAAAAGGTTTGATTACCTGATTCAGAAAGCTGCATATTATCTTTCCAGCCAACCACCTTGAACAGCAAATATTTTCCCGTGCCTAGCCTGAGAGGTCCGACCACAGCACCGATCTCCAGTGGTTGAGAATAGAGGGCATTTCTGATAATGGATTCATCATCATCAAACCAGCTTACTTTTTTGATGTCCATTTCCTCAGAACCAAATATCCCCGAGTAGATAGATTCAAAGCTCTTTCCTTGATCGAGAAAATCTTTTGCTTGGTTGGCATAGTTAGAATCAGGAAGGGTAATGAACCCTAAATTGTACTCTCGTCGTGCAATCTCAAAGCTATCTTTCAATTCTTCAGCACTTATACTTACGCGATTAATTCCATATTCATATCTATACAACTGCCGCATGGCCTGTTCTCTCCGCCCCTGTATATACTCATCCAGTTGCCGGGGAGATTTGTATTCAGGCTTTGATAGGATATCGAGTGCTAAAAGTTTTTCAGCAATTAAGGAATTAAGAACTATTTTTTTGTGGATATTATTATCACTACGGCAATAGGCTGGCCGGGGGGTATATTCAACCCTTCGAATAAATTCAGATTTTGTGATGACACGGTCACCCACACGGGCTACGACAACGGAGTTCGGATATTGGTCAGTATCTTTTCCTCCACAGCTTACCAGCAGAAGAAAAGACACGGCCAAAACACAAAAAGATCGATCTATCTTTTGAGTAACCATCCGCATTTCATAATTAGCGATCTAAAATTGATATGTCAACGTAAATGAGTTTGCATATCCTAACAAACCCATTGATCTATATGCATAATCTAAAGCAATTGCCTGTTGCCCAAAAAGTTTATACTCGATTCCGCCACCATAGGTGAAGGCAGAATATGGAAGACTTGAACCTAATAGGTTTATTTCTTCATCAGCATTTACCAGATATAGGCCGCGCATCCCGGTTCTTAAAAAAAGATGAGTACCATGGATAAATGTTAGATCGTATTGAAGACCGAGATTGATTGACTCGCTGTTATTGTTGGGGTGCAAAAGATCCATGGCTAACAATAAATTGTGTTTATAGGTGTACAATGGGTAAAATGAAACTCCCGCTCTAAAGATGACAGGAAGATCCCAGGACTCTGTTCGAAATTCTCCTTGTACTGCAGAATAATTTCCAGCTTCGTCGGGTAGTATATCTATGGCATTTAGCATGTCTATACCAGAGTAAGACATTTTAGAGCCATAATTTGATATACTCATGCCTATGCGCATACCTTCTTCCTTGTTCCCGGTAGGGCTTAGGAAATCAGTAACAATAGATACTCCAAGATCAAGCGCTAAAGCACTTGCGCCACTATGCCATATTGAAGAAGAGATATATTTAGTTGATACTCCGAATGAGAACCAGTTTACAATGGAGCGCGCATACGTTAGAGCCATGGCATATTCCGAGGCACGGTAGAATTCTTTAGTACCATCCTGGTACTGAAGATTTGTAACCTCGATGCTCCCGAAATCCACATGGTTCATACTCAATCCGATATTCCCAACACGTGGAACTGTTATGGCGACTGCGGCATAACGATTGGCAATACCGGCTACCCAGGCCTGATCCATGACAATTAACTCTGAATGCTCCTGAAAAGCCAGGCCGGCAGGATTCCAATATATTGATGATATATTATTACCCACACTTACATAGGCCTCACCCATTGCTACTGCCGGACCTATTCCTATTTCAAGAAAACTGGCTGCTGTCGTTCCATATCGATATGGTTTCTGCGCAATGAGAGAGCTGGTTAACATGAGCACCATAAGAATAAGCTTAGATTTCATTTTAATAATATTTTTCATTTCAACACCGCAAATTTTCCAATTTGTTCTCGGCCTGATTCCATTGATTCCACCCGGTAAATATACATTCCTGCGGCAATTTCCAGATTTTCTTCAGTCAGTAGATTCCAATGGACAGATCCATTTGCTGCTACATTGTCAACTTCTATAGTTTTAATCAAGACCCCAGATGAGGTAAATATATGGATAATACAAGCTGCCGGAAGGTGGGTGAACATCAATTTACGAGGTTGGTTCAGAAAACGATTCCGCAGCGCTCCTTCCATTGCATTTGTACCAACATAAGGATTGGGAACAACCTTGATGCTGTCCATGGTTTGAGCTTCGCGAACAAGATCAACCT
>JAOZSM010000175.1 GCA_029939675.1 Fidelibacterota bacterium | reverse complement strand
ACAGCACCAATTACAAAGAGCAATACAACCGAACCGATACCCCAGCGAGAGGCGATCTGACCAATAGCGTGGACCTGCTCCGGTGTATTGGCCAGGGGTCCCAGAGTACCCTTGATAGTTAGACCGACTACACCAACAAGTATCGGTCCCAGAATCGCTGCGAATTTCCCCAGCATGTTGTAGAACCCGTAGAACTCACCCTCCTGTCCCTTGGGGATCAGGCGTGAATAATAGGAACGACTCAAGGCTTGGATACCACCCTGAACCAAACCAATGGCAATTGCCAGAGCATAGAATTCGATTTCCCTAGTCATCAAAACACCGTAGAAGGTGATAATAATGTAGGCAAATATGGCTAGATAAATAGCTTTTCGAACACCCCATTTTTCACCCAGACGACCAAAGATGATGGCTGCCGGGAAACCCACAAATTGGGTGATCAGCAAAGCAATAATCAGTGAATTGGATTCAAAGCCAATGGACATACCATAATCAACCGCCATGCGGATAATGGTATCAACGCCATCAATATAAAACCAGTAGGCGGCCAGGAATAAAGAAACAGTTTTTAGATGCTTGATCTTCCGCCAGGTATCCAGATACTGTTGGAATCCGGCCTTGATCAAAGCGATACCACTCAGGGTTGTTTGAACCTTTTTCTCCTCCACCCAAAAGATGGTTATCAGAGTGAATCCACCCCACCAGAAGGCCACTGAAATAAATGAATAACGCACTGCTTCACCAGCACCGGCTAAGCCAAATGTCTCAGGCATGAGAGTCATGGCTACATTGACGGCAAATAACAAACCACCACCAAGATACCCCATTCCAAATCCTAGCCCGGAAACGCGATCGATCTCATCCTCACCTGCAACACTGGGTAACAAAGCATCGTAAAATATGTTTGCTCCAGAGAAACCAATAATTCCCATGACATATATAAAAATAGCCATAGCCCAATCACCCTGCTCAACCAGGAATAATCCGGCTGTCATCAGCGCACCCAGGTAGGCAAAGAAGATCATGAATTTCTTCTTAGCGGAGCCTTTATCAGCTATGGCACCCAGAATAGGCGCCATGAGAGCCACAATCAGACTGGCAATTGAATTAGCCAGACCAAGTTGGGCCGTGCTGACATTGACATCTGCCCCAGCACTCCAATAATCCTTAAAAAAGATGGGGAAAAATCCAGCCATAACGGTTGTTGCAAATGCGGAATTTGCCCAGTCATACATGGCCCAGCCCCAAATTTGTTTCTTTTTATTGTCCACGAGATATCCTCCGTATTGAATAGTTCGAGCGCTTCACGCAACGAATATTAAATAAAATTTTCTTCTGAATTTGTATTGAATTCAGGATCAATATAGGCGAATCATGTGATATCCGAAGGGATTTCTTGTGAACAATGCTATAACCAGGCGGGGATTCGAATCCCCGCCTGGTTTATCGTTGTTCTGGGCTGGGATTTGAATCCCAGTTTGGTTTATTTTTGTTTAGCCGTTTTTTTACCAAACTCAGGATCAATCGCCAGGAATTTTAAAAGAACTAGACCCGGTATGGTTGCAATGAGGACCCAGATAAAGAACATTTGATAACCGATGGTTTCCTGGAGCCAACCACTAAACATGCCTGGAATCATCATTCCCAGAGCCATAAAACCAGTACAAATGGCAAAGTGGGCTGTCTTAAACTTACCTTCTGCAACGGTAATCATGTATAGCATGTAGGCTGTGAATCCAAAACCGTAACCGAACTGTTCTATTCCCACCATAACAGCTATCATGGTGAAATTCTCAGGTTGGGCGTAGGATAGAAAAACATACACAGCATCGGGCAGTTTCATGGCCAAAGCCATCCACAAAATCCAGAATTTTAGCCCCTGACGAGCTGCTACCAGCCCCCCTAGAATACCACCCAGAGTCAGCATGACCGCACCCAGAGTCCCATAGATGAAACCATATTGTTGCGTGGTTAAAGCCAGTCCTCCAGCTTCAAAACTATCGATCATAAAGAGGGGTGCAATCTTCACCAACTGGGCTTCTCCAAAGCGGTAGATCAGAATAAATGATACAGCCAGACCAATTTTTTCTTTGGTGAAAAATGTGGTAAAGGTATTGGCATAGCTATTAAGAAACTCAGACATGCTCCCGGGTTTGACCCCTTTGTCAGCATCTGGACGAGGCAATACAAAATAATGGTAAACAAAAAAGATAACAAACAGACCGGTGAGAACCAAAAATGATAAAGTCCAGGCCAGGGGAATGTTTCCAGACCGGGCAATGAATGTGGCATCGGAACCATGTTTTAGATTTGGATGGAGCTGGATCAATGCCAGATAAGGAATATTCCAATCATCCTGATGAAAAACCAGACGAGTGTCGGAGAGGAGCTTAATGCTCTTATCTCCTGAATCCAGTCCAAATGAGATGACAATCTCTTCATCTTCCAGTGGTTTTTTAGATAGCCCAATGTAGGCCAATGCCGTTTTACCAACATCATCACCAGCAGTAGGAGCCTGATAATCAACAAATGCTGCACTGGTCAGATCGGTTGTATCGCTGAGCTCCAGACGATGGGCATTCCAATAATTAACCATGGTCAACAAAGAATCATGCTTAAGATTAGACTGAGTACCCAGGCCCACTTCAACTGTTTCTGGATAAATGTGAATTTCCAGGTCGTCCCCATTCTCCGGGAGGCTTAAAAACCCAGGATCAATCCGATGCTCGATCTGATGATCAGGATTGGCATGCACCACAAGCTCAAGATCAGGCAAGCCCGTATTGCTTTCAATCATGCCGGCAAAGATGATGATACCACCCTGACCAGCAATAATGGCTAAACGATAGAAAGTGCTTCGGATCCCCACCCACCAGGCTTGATCATGCTGGGACAGCCCAATCATATAATAACCATCAGCAGCAATATCGTGGGTTGCTGAGCTAAAGGCTAACAACCAAAAGAAACCAAGGGTTAATTGAAAGAATCCGGGCATGGGAATGGTTAATACCACTCCTCCGAGACCAGCCCCGATAAAGAGTTGCATGGTCACGATCCAAAATCGTTTTGTTTTAAAGATATCAACCAGAGGACTCCAGAGGGGTTTTAAAACCCAGGGTAGATAAAGCCAGCTGGTATAAAGAGCAATTTCCATGTTGGAAATACCCATCCTCTTGTAAAAGACAACTGCAATGAGCATGACAACAGTATAGGGTACCCCTTCTGCAAAATACAGGGAGGGAATCCATAACCAGGGGGTTCTACGCTTGGGCTCTTTCAACTGAGACATTGTTGTTTCCTTCTATCTTCTATTTTAAATTTATGATGTATATCTTGACGCCTTCGCAAAAAGTATATGATAGAACATGAATATCACCCTAACATCACTAAATATAGCAACTTATGCAAACGCTGGCTATATTCTTAATTATCAACACTTTGTCTGCCTGCGCGGAGTCCGACTTCGGCATAGGCAGGCACCTCTGCGTTCTCTGCCTGCCTGGCGAAGCTCGAAGAGCGTAGACTGGCGAGAGGGACTTTTTGCGAGATAGTCAATCTTGACAATGGTTTTATGGTTTGGTCATTCATAAATAAGATATTGTTCCCGCAAATGCAGATATTCCTGCAATTCATCCTGATAGCTTGCTATAATTGTTTCAGCAGACTCTCCAGCATCAATCATTTCTCGTAATCCCGAGCCCCCCCACAGTCGATCTGGTCCGGTAACATGGCGCCAGCCAAAATCAGCGGGATAATTCTGTTTGGTGATAACCAGCAGGTGAACAAGAAACTCAACCGCCTTAAAAGAACCTGGATCTGTCACAGTAATATTGACACCCCTGACCTTTTCAGCCTCAAAAATTGGATTCATTGCTACACCAGGCATATCGACAGGTGTATAGCTAACCGGCTCTACGGTAAAACCTTGCAAGCCCGTTGCTAACAACTCCTGTGCTATCAGTTGACCATCCATATAGGGAGCACCAACATATTCAAATGGATATTCCGTCCCACGACCTTCAGAGATGCGGACCCCTTCAAGCAGGCAAAGACCGGGATAAGTCAGGGTTTCATTGGTATTACGCATATTGGGTGAAGGTGGCAGCCAGTTAAGATCGGTTTCTGACCAGACCTTATCAGATGTCCAGCCCTCACATTCAACCACGTGCAATTCCACTTCTCCAAGATCAGGGATCATCGTTTCGCCGATGACCATGCGCGCTAATTCACCAATTGTCAGGCCGTATTGAATGGGAATCTTATAGCGACCGACAAAACTTTCATAACCAGCGTCCAGGACATTCCCACCTACTCGCCGGCCAATGGGATTTGGTCGATCCAGAATCATGACAGGTAGCTGAAATTTTGCACCCGCTTCCAGAACATAGCCCATGGTGGAGATATAGGTATAAAATCGGGCCCCAACATCCTGAATATCATATACCAGGATATCAATCCCTTCCAGCATTGCCGCAGTGGGTTCACGATCAGCACCGTAGAGGCTATAGACGGGGACTCCCGTTGCCGAATCAACGCCGCCAGGAATGGCATCTCCAGCTTGACTTGTTCCTCTAAATCCATGTTCTGGTGCAAAAATAGCTGTCAGAGCAATTCCCTCAACTCCGCTTATGAGATCCACCAGGTGTTCACCCTGACGATTTACAGCAGTGTGATTGGTGATGATTCCAACGTTATGCCCCTGGAGTGGTTCAAAAGCCATATTCTCCAGAACATCCAGACCGGTAAACACTCTTTGGAGCTCCTGAGGGCGGGCGGGCTGTTCTTGTTCAACTTCCTGGGCAGCATGGGGTCCAACAATATTATCATGAGGATTCGATAAGGGTGTGGTAGTACAAGTCCACAATATGACAGAGAAGATTAATAAAGATAGATGAGTGAGTATAAATCTCATTCAGTGCTCCTACTTGAGAAATGTAATTGTCTGGGTCTGGGCTCCATCGCCAATACTAAGCTGGAGAATATACACGCCTGAACTGCTAATTGTATGCTCTAATGCCTGAATGGTGATACGATTGTCCCCCATTTGAATTTTTTGTGACTGATGATAGACCAATTGCCCATTCAAAGTAAAAATGCTGGTGTTAAGTTCAGCCATTTCGATACTACTTATTGTAAATGCAAAAGAGCTGTTAAAAGGATTCGGATAAACCGGGGAAACCTGAAATGTTGTGGGAACCTTTAGCTGAGGATTGATATTTGACGCAGGTGACTCAAAGGCATCTCTGAGGCCTCCCCAAATTTCATCCCGACCACCATCATAGCCCAAAGCCCAGATTCCAATCCCCTTCAGGTCCATTTCCTTGGCATAGTTATACTTGGTAGCCAGACTAAGACTGTCATCGTACCAGACTTGTCGCAAACCTTCACTATTATAGTTATACCAGGCACACTGCACAGTTGAGTTGTACTGCTTGCCATAGGTCTGAGCATTTGGCTCAGCCGAAGAATAGATGATCGAAGAGCCACTCCCCGTGGCGGGGGCACCCATAACCGTGCTGGAGACCGGCCAATTTCTACCATACCAGGGCAGTCCCAGGATAAGTTGAGACCCATCACCACCCGTTTTGGTCAGATAATCTTCTATCGTCCTGCGAATATACCAACTGGACAAACCACTATTCAGGGGGGAATTCGGTCCGGCATGATCGCTCCCGGACCAGTAATACCCGTAAGCCATGATCATGAGACCATCACAGTTATCAGATAAATAATCATAATCATATGAATTCCACCAGTCCACAGCCGGCATGGCAATGCTCACTTCTGAGCCAGGAATCTGATCATGGAACGTTTGGGTCAAATCATGAATAAACAGGTTAAAATTTGCTCTGCTTGCGGTCGGTACAAATTCAAAATCAATGTTTACACCATCCGCATTCCCCAGAATGACTCTGGCTAGTAGATTATCAATGGCAGTTTGTCGGTAGGCCGCATTTCCCAGCAAAGTACTGATATCACTATTATCAAAGACTGTTACAGTAACTATAACCTTGACACCATTACCATGAGCCAAATCCACTAAACCAGTGATGGGCCAACCGTGTGAGTTTGTGATATTGCCATCGGATCCCATTGCCAGACCAAACCAGGCAATATGGCTCAGTAGATCATAGTCATAATTCTGCCAATCCGTACCATTCCAGTAAGGGTGATAACCAAACACAACATGACTGATCTCCCTGAGATCATCCCGTTGAATCAGATCACGGGGAGTTCCCTTGAAGTCCCCCTCCTGATCAACGCTAGTCTGCCCGTATTGAGATACTTGTTCAGCATGGGATTTAACAGGCGCTTCCTGTCCCTGAATTAAGGACAAGCCGAAAAACGCAATCAGCAATATTCTGGAGTAATTACCCATCCATTCTTTCCAAGGTGGAGTCTGATATAGAACCAGTTACCATCCATATGTAAGCTGAATTAATCATGACGCCCTCGCAAAAAGTATATGATAGAACATGAATATCACCCTAACATCAAT
>JAOZSM010000174.1:2968-6531 GCA_029939675.1 Fidelibacterota bacterium | reverse complement strand
TAGAATCCAACCCAATCCAGTCTATTTTTAAACGATGATCAAAACCATTGACAAATATATTTTCAGGGAATTACTGACTCCATTCATGTATTCCCTGCTGGTTCTAACCATGATCTTTCTGGTGAATTTTATCATTCGGGCCATGGACCGGATTCTGGGCAAAGGGTTATCCTTTTTTGTCATTCTGGAATACATCGCTCTCAACCTGGCTTGGATCCTGGCGCTGGCAATTCCGCTCTCCGTCCTGGTGGCGGTTCTCCTGGCTTATGGTCGCCTGGCAACCGATCATGAAGTAACTGCCATGCGGTCCGGTGGTATTTCGCTGCCTCGAATAATGACTCCAGCCCTGGTCTTCGCCCTGCTGGTTGGTAGTTTTACCTTCTATTTCAACACCTCCATTTTACCGGATGTCAATCACCGGGCTCGCTTGCTGGGGTCTGATATTTACCGCAAGCGTCCTGATATGGATATTGTCCCTGGATACTTTATCGATGACTTACCGGATTACAATATCCGTGTAAATGAGATTACCGAAGCCGGGTTGCAGGGTGTAATTATCTTTTCCAAAAGTGATCAACGGGAACAAGTCTCCATTTTTGCTGAAAGCGGCCGCACTGAAACTGCTGGTGGTCAGATCATTTTCACCCTCTACAACGGAGAAAAACATCTGCTTGACCTGGATAAACTGGATGACTATCAACGGGAATATTTTGATTCAACTCGTCTCACCGTTAAAGTCAATAACCTGGAGTTGAAGCGACGGGAATCTGCAGTTAGGGGAGACCGGGAAATGACCCCGGAAATGATGTACAAGCGTATTGATGAAAATAAAGAGCGTTATAATCGGACCCTTGATCGAATGCATGCCATTCGCTTAAACAGCCCCCTTTTTAATGGTGATTCGCTGGTCGATATGATGGCAGTCATGGACACGTTGAGACGCATACCCGTCGCCGGGAAAACAAACGTTGAAGCCCGCACCAAAGTTTGGAATCGAACTGTTGACAAACTGGAAAGCCAGGAACGCCTACTTAACAGCTATATGAAACAGGTCAATAAATATCTGGTTGAGATTCATAAGAAATACGCCATGGCGGTTACCTGCATTGTTTTTGTGCTGGTGGGGGTTCCTCTGGGGATCATGACCCGCAAATCCAGCGGAACAATTGGTGTTGCCATCGGGATGTTCTTTATTTACTGGGCCGCGCTTATTGCCGGAGAGGAATTGGCTGATCGACGGATGGTAGATCCGGTGCTGGCCATGTGGGCTCCGAACGGTATCATGGCTGTAGTAGGCCTGTGGATCAGTTATCAAGTATCCCGGGAACGCACGGTAATTAATATCATATGGTTGAAAACTTTAATCAATCCCCGCAATTGGCGCATATTTCCAACCAAAAAAAGTTGACTAAGTAAGCATTTTCAAAAGTAGAGTATCCGACTATATTGAATTACAAAATTTCTGTTGAGGAGAGATTCTGAATGTCACTGCATACCATTGTACTTGTAAAACAGGTACCCGATACCAGCAATATTTCCGGCGATGTCATGCGCCCGGATGGTACTGTGAACCGAGCTCGTCTGCCGGCCATATTTAATCCTGAGGATCAGGAAGCGCTAGAGCTGGCTCTCAGGCTAAAAGACCAACACGGGGGACAGGTAACTGTATTGACCATGGGTCCACCCAACGCCGTCAATATGCTTCGTGATTGTCTCTACATGGGAGCTGACCGGGCAATTCTGGTGAGCGATCGACGCTTTGCTGCTGCGGACACTTTGGCTACATCATATGCTCTGCACAAGGCGATTCATCAAATTGGTGAATATGATCTTATCTTTAGCGGACGCCAGGCAATTGATGGCGATACAGCTCAAGTGGGACCCCAGACAGCTGAAAAGTTGGGTATTCCTCAAATCACCTATACCCAGGAGGTCCTGAAGCTTGATTTGGAGCAGAGGACCATTCGAGCTAGACGAGCTATCAAGAATGGATACGAAATACTGGAATCACCCCTACCGGTTCTGTTGACCGTGATCAAGGATGCAGCAGAACCAAGACCTTTTGATGTGAGAAGATTGTGTAATTACAAACGGTCCCAATCCAAATTTGAAATTCAGGCCATGGTTGAGGATAGTCACGATCTGGTGTTGATGGATGAGCTTCTGGAAAAAGCCAGGGCAGACGATCTATATATCGAAACCTGGAATATTGAAGATATTGATGCAGACATTGAGATGTGTGGTTTGGCAGGCTCTCCTACCAAAGTTCATAAGGTTGAAAATGTAGTTCTCAGTGGGTCAGAATTTAAAAATGTGCCGGCCACAACAGACGGCCTGAACGATATGATTACTGAACTAATGCAGGATCATATCTTCGGATAAGCATAAATAGTTTATGAAAAGTATCTCTCAAAATATGCTCTGGATAATCCTTGGATGTAAAACCAGGTATCAAAAAAATACAAAAACACTCTGCGTCTCTACGTCCTCTGCCTGCCGCAGCAAAGTCGAGCGAGAGTCGCTTTTGAAAGAATATCAAGGTTCATTATGAATTTAAAAAATAAAGATATGGTTTGGGTTTTCGCAGAGCAGTCCGATGGTGAGCTGGCAGATGTGAGCCTGGAGCTGCTGCATAAGGCTGGAACACTGGCAAAAAAGATGAGTTCAGAGGTTAGCGCAATCCTGTTAGGCCACCAGGTTGAAGATCTGACCCAGACGCTATTTGCTCATGGTGCTGATAATGTTTACCTCCTGGATGATCCGGAGCTCAAAGAATTTCGCAGTTTGCCCTATGCAAATCTAATTACGACACTGGTCGAGGATAAACAACCGCGTGTTGTTTTGTTTGGAGCTACTCACATTGGCCGGGACATTGCTCCCCGGGTTGCTTCTCATACCCGCTCTGGTCTAACAGCCGACTGTACCGAGCTTAAAATTGAAACCCTGACCCTGCGTAAAGTCAAACATCCCGATCTTCTGCTGCAGATTCGACCTGCTTTTGGTGGGAATATTATTGCCACCATTATCTCTCCTGATGTAGCCATTCAGATGGCCACGATCCGTGAGGGTGTCATGGAGCTGGGAGAGGCTGATTTCTCGCGTACCGGAAAGATAATTCCAGTGTCAGTAACGCTTGACCCCGTAGAAATCGCAGTCAAGATCATCGAAAAACACCAGGAACCTTCCAGCGTGAACTTGAAAGCTGCTCCCATTATTGTTGCCGGAGGGTATGGTGCTGACACCCCGGAAAAATTTCAACTGATCAAAGATTTGGCCAGGGTTCTGGGAGCTGATGTTGCTGGATCACGGGCTGCTGTAGATGCCGGGCTCATAGAGGCTGAACGCCAGGTGGGTCAGACAGGCACAACGGTCAGACCAAAGCTTTATGTTGCTGTAGGAATATCAGGTGCTATTCAACACCGGGCTGGCATGCAGGAGTCTCAGAAGATTATCGCTATCAATAATGATCCTGAAGCACCAATCTTTGGAGTGGCTCATTATGGGATTACCGGTGACCTGGAAGACGTGATTCCCAAATTGATCGCAGCCTACAAAAGCCAGTT
>JAOZSM010000174.1:0-2868 GCA_029939675.1 Fidelibacterota bacterium | reverse complement strand
CAAGGATTAGATATGTCAAATTTTTTCACAGATAATCAGGATATTCAATTTCAGTTTAATCGGGTCGATCTGGAGCAGATCATTAAGGTTCGAGAAAATGACTATCAAGAGTCCCAAAAGTATTCTTACGCACCGCGGGATTACGAAGATGCCAAGGATAATTTCAAGCGCATCCTGGAAGTAGTCGGAGATATAGCTGGCAATTTTGTTGCCGAACGGTCCCGGGAAGTCGATGAATTGGGCTCTACCTTTGCCGATGGTGAAGTAACCTATGCAAAGGGTCTAAAAGAGGATATGGAACGCCTCAATCAAGCGGGACTCATGGGCTTTTTGCTGGAACGTGAGTATGGCGGTCTCAATCTACCCATAACCCTCTATATCTTTGCCGTAGAAATGGTTTCCCGGGGAGACGCATCTCTAATGAATCTTTTTGGTTTACAGGATATTTCTGAAACCATTGAAAATTTTGCCTCAGATGACATAAAAAATGAATATCTACCCAAATTCAGCAGTGGGGCTGTTTCGGGAGCCATGGTTCTAACAGAACCTGATGCAGGCTCAGATCTACAGGCCGTAAAAACTCGGGCTTATCAGGACGAAAATGGAAACTGGTTTCTCAACGGTGTCAAGCGTTTTATCACCAATGGCAATGCCGATGTATGCCTGGTTCTGGCCCGGTCAGAAGAGGGGACTCGGGATGGCCGTGGTCTTTCTCTTTTCGTCTGCTATGGTGATGATACAGTACAGATCAGACGTATTGAACATAAACTGGGTATCAAAGGTTCACCTACTTGTGAGATGCAATTCCACGATACCCCTGCCCAACTGATTGGATCCCGTAAACGGGGTTTGATCTCCTATGTGATGGCCCTGATGAATGGTGCCCGACTGGGAGTTGCTGCTCAGGCTCTGGGTATTGCTCAGGCAGCTTATGTTGAAGCGCGCCGCTATGCCCAGGAACGTGAACAATTCGGCAAATCTATCCTGAATTTTCCAGCAGTCTCAAGTATGCTGGTTCAAATGAAAGTCGATTTGGAAACCTGCAGATCCTTGATCTATTCTACTACTCATGCAGTAGATATGCACAAGGTCAGTGACCTGGAATTGGCTAGTCTCAAAGCTGCCGGTGAATCTATTACAGACGCTCGAAATGCTGTCAAATACTGGAAATCCAGGGCTGATTTCCTGACACCCCTCTCGAAATACATTATTTCTGAAAAAGCCAACCGCATTTGTTATGATGCTATCCAGATTCATGGTGGTACCGGTTATATGCAGGAATTCAATGTTGAACGCCATTACCGTGACGTACGGATTACCAACATCTATGAAGGAACCTCACAGCTCCAGATCATCGCAGCCATTGGTGGTGTTATTAAGGGTGTTGCAGATGAGCAGTTTGACGCTAATGAAGAACGTGAATATCGTCACGAAGCCCGCTTGTTAGCTAATAAATTAAAGCAGATTCGCAGTCTGTTTATCAAGAGTAAAGAATATGTTCTGGAACAGGAAGATAAAGCTTATCAGGAATTGCACTCTGCTGAGCTGGTTGAAATGTATGGTTCACTCTATGTGGGATATCTGGTTCTGGAAGAGGCTGCAGAAAATTCCCGCAAGATGTTGATCGCTAAAAAATACATCATGGATTCATTGGCCATGGCTTTGCACCATACTGAATCCATCACCAAAGGTTTCGATACCCTGTTTGCTGATGTGGAGCAAATTCTGACTAGGGAGTAATTTTTTATGGCGGTAAAGACGTTGCGCGTAACGTCCCCACCATTAAAAATCAATTGTTAGTGCAAATTAGCCAGCGTTATCCTCACCACCATCGATACCAATAATATTACCTGTGATCCAGGTGTTCATGCCGGCAAAGGTCAGCACAGCCTCTGCCACATCTTCCGGAGTAGTTAACCGACCACCCGGGTTGCTTTGTAAGGCCCGGGCAATCATTTGTTCGTTACCGGGAATTTTGCGTAAGGCAGGTGTGTCTGTAACACCCGCTCGGAGGGCATTGGCAGCAATCTTTTTGGGAGCCAGCTCCAGGGCAATCTGACGAATATGTGCTTCAATGGCTGCTTTGGCAGCTGAGACAGCGCCGTAGTTTGGCCAGGCAGTGTGACCACCCGAACTGGTCATGCAAAAGATGTGGGCACCTTCATCCATGAGTTTATGACCCACCACATCCTGGGTCCAGTACACCAGCGAATGGGCCATGACATCCAGAGTCATATCCATCTGGTTTTTGTGCACAACACCACCGGGACCGGGATTATAGACCACGGGCAGGAGGGTTCCAAAAGCCAGGGAGTGCACCAGTACCTGGACCGTGCCGGGGTTTTTGGAAAAGGTTTCACCCATGACCCTGATCGCTTCTTTTCGAGCCCGTGTATCGGCAGCATTGATATTAAAAAAGATAGACTCTGATCCAGCTGCTTCAATGTCTGCTTTGATAGCCTCAACATTGTGCATGGTCGCTTTTCGGTCTAGATGTATTCCAAATATATTGTATCCATTAGCGGCCAGTTTGCGGGAGATTGCCCCTCCGAAACCACTTGATGCCCCTAAAATTAAAGCCCATTTTTGCATATCAATTCCTTTCGTTGTCAACGTCTAACTTGCGCAGAATATAGATTTAGCGTCAGGGATGGAAAGTCATTTTATTGATGACCTGAAATGTCACAATAGAGAATTCGCAGCCATGTATGGTGCGTTATGACAACATTCTTGATCTTTCTGATCAGGGTGTAACAGAGAGCAGAATCCCCAATTGGAAATTCTTCATTGCATCTAACCATACCAAGGAAGACATTCTTCTAACTTCTAACTTCTAACTTCTAACTTCTAACTTCTAACTTCTAACTT
>JAOZSM010000173.1 GCA_029939675.1 Fidelibacterota bacterium | reverse complement strand
CCGGTACCAACGCCAAGGCACTCCTGGGGATCGACCCAAAGATTGCCTTTCTTTCTTTCTCTACTAAAGGGTCTGCCGGACACGCGGATGCAGATAAGGTTCTGGAAGCTCTAGAGATCGCCAGAAAGATCAACCCTGAGTTTGATATGGATGGTGAATTTCAACTGGACGCTGCCATTATTCCCAAGGTTGCTGCTAAAAAAGTAAAAGAGAGTAGTGTCGCCGGCCAAGCAAATGTCCTCATATTCCCTGATCTGGATTCTGGCAATATCGGTTACAAACTGGTGCAGTATATGGCTAACGCCAAAGCTATCGGACCTATTCTCCAGGGCTTTGCCAAACCAGTAAACGATATGAGTCGGGGCGCCAGCGTGGCAGATCTTATTGCAGTCTCAGCCATAACCAGTGTCCAGGCCAAAGGATAATATGCCCTTTTCAACTCTCGCAGAGCACGCTGAGGCGCAGAGATATCATCACCTAGCTCTTAATAATATTCGTATACTCGTTACTGTACACTTACTTAAGAATTATTTTAATGCTCAACCACTATACCAATCAATTACAAATTCCTCTGCGTCTCTGTGCACTCTCGAGAGGAAACTGTTGTCTATAGTATCCTAAACATGAAAGCTATCTAATGAAAATACTGGTCTTCAACTGTGGTAGTTCTTCCATCAAATTCAAGCTCTTCCAGATGCCCGAAGAAATGGTTCTGGCTGAGGGTGCTCTCGAACGCGTTGGTAATGATGATGCCTCAGCAACTCTCAAAACACCCCACGGTACAATTGAAACCAAACAGGCAATTGCTGATTATCCACACGGCTTTGCCATCATTAAAAATCTGCTTCTCGATCCAAACAATGGCGCTCTGACCTCTCTTTCTGAAGTGAGTGCCTGTGGTCATCGGGTGGTTCATGGCGGTGATAGTTTTGGCGGTTCTATGCCCATTGATGATGAGCTGGAGCAGGGCATTGAAGCTGTTTTTGAACTGGCTCCCCTCCACAACCCACCCAATCTAACTGGAATCCAGCAAGCTCGAGCAATGTTTGGCGACATTCCCCAAATGGCTTGTTTTGATACCGCTTTTCATCAATCAATCCCTGAAATAGCTTTTCGTTATGCCCTTCCTGAGGAATTGTATAATGATCATAAGATCAGACGGTATGGGTTTCATGGGATGTCTCACCAATTTGTGGCCCGACAGGCAGCCAGAATGCTGGGCAAACATAAATATTCAGTTAATCTGATCACTTGTCATTTGGGTAATGGCTCTTCTATTGCAGCCATCAAAGACGGACACTCCATTGATACCAGTATGGGACTAACTCCTCTCGAAGGCCTGGTCATGGGTACCCGAAGCGGTGATTTGGATCCCGGAATTATATTTTACCTGCACCGCAAAGGTTATGATACGAATAGTCTAGACACCTTGCTTAACAAGAAGTCTGGTCTTCTAGGGATTTCAGGCAGTTCCAATGATGTTCGTGATCTGGAATTGAAAGCAGATGCTGGTGATGATAAGGCAGCCCTGGCTCTGGATATTTTTGCCTACCGGATAAAAAAATACATCGGGGCATATATGGCCGTATTAAACCGGGTTGATGCCATCGTTTTTACTGGAGGAATTGGTGAAAATGGCGTTGCTATGCGTTCACGGGTCCTGGCTGATATGGATCAACAAGGAATTATCATCGACGATACCAGGAATGTCGTTCACACTGGAGAACCAGGCGAAATTCAAGCAGCTACGTCACGAATAAAAGTAATGGTAATTCCAACCAATGAAGAACTGGCAATCGCCCGGGATACATATGCAATGACCGAGAAACAGCCAAACAAATTGCCCACACTTTGAAATTAACTATTATCGCCCCTCAACTCCGCCTGCCTATGCCGTAGACGGGCTCAGCGCAGGCAGGCTCGGGGTGACGATCTGGATTCTGTGAATCCAGCACAGAAACTGGAGTTTATAGACAGACACTAATTAGCCTTTCTGAACCATTCAGCTTCACCCAGGAAGACCAGTCATAATCAATAAAGGAAGTAACAAATGAGTACTTTAGATCGAATTAAAAATGTCGCTGTTGAATTACTAAAGATCGAGGCTAGCCGAATTAATGAGAACTCTCGTTTTGTAGAAGATCTGGGAGCGGATTCCATGCAATCCATTGAGTTGGTGGCTTCTTTTGAAGAAGAGTTTGA
Source organism: Fidelibacterota bacterium (assembly GCA_029939675.1). Lineage (GTDB taxonomy): Bacteria > Fidelibacterota > UBA8477 > UBA8477 > JABMPR01 > JABMPR01. The sequence goes on along the minus strand of JAOZSM010000173.1, from coordinate 4,338 downwards.
CATCGAAATGGATGAAGATGCTGCCCTGGGAGTCAAAACAGTGGGCGATGCTGTCAGTTTCATCGATAAGGTTATTGCAGAGGGTTGATCCAACGTGATACCATCTGAACTACTCCAGGGATCCCGCATTGATAAGAGCAGTTTCATACCGCTCTATATCCAGATACGCGATATCCTGAAAGAGTTGGTCAATAACGGAAAACTGCAGCCTGGTGACCAGGTTCCCAGTGAGAATGAACTCTCGGCAACTTTCAATATCAGCCGCATGACTGTACGCCAGGCTATTCAGGAACTCCTTCGAGAAGGCTATATTGTCATCCGCAGGGGTGAGGGAACTTTTGTCAGTTCTGTACCTCACACCCAAATGCTCCTGAAGCTTGAAGGCTTTTCATCTGAAATGGCCAAGTTGGGCTACCGCAATCATTCACAAGTTTTGGATATTCAAAAAATTGCTTCATTCGATTCATTTGAAATGGCTTACTCCGGCTTGGGAAAACCGCCCGGAGAACCCCTGGTCCGAATTCGTCGCATTCGTTTTGTGGAAGATACGCCCTTTGCTGTAGAGACCTCTTTTCTATCCTATCGAACCGGGGCTGGACTTCTTGAACCAGGCATGCCTGATGATGGCTCCATTTATAACTATATCGAGAATGAACTGCACATCAGGCTATCCAGAGCAGATCATGTCATTCAACCCGACCTGGCTGATGAAGAGATTGCCCACCACCTGGATATTGCCGTTGGACAACCCGTTTTGAAACTGCACGGCACAACTTTTTCCATGACAAATAAACCCATAGAATACCTGGAAGGGATCTATCGGGGTGATAAATACGAGCTCAAAGTCGTAATTACTAAATAGGGGAAGATACTATGAGCAAACCCAAATATTTACATCTGACACCAGCAGCCATCAAGATCTTAAAGAAAAATGGCTGCTGGTCACGGCACTGGGAAAAAGTCAAGGTCTCCAAAGGTTTTGACCCAACCCGCATCGCCGGAACCATTTTTCGTGGCAAGGTTCGAATCGGTAGTCTTGATGGTCAATTTATCCCCAGAGACGGAATTCGCAGATATGCTGGGATTTTCGACGCCAATCTGCACAATGTTACCATTGGTGATAACTGCCATATCTCCAATATCAATGGCTGGCTTTCAAATCTGGTGATTGAGGACCGGGTTCTGATCGAAGATGTGGGTTCTATTGTGTGCCAGGGCGAGACCACCTTTGGAAATGGGCACAGTATTGAGGTTTTAAATGAGGGGGGTGGTCGCGAATTAAAGATCACCGAAATGACCAGCGCTCAGACAGCCTACCTCACGACTCTTTATCGTCACGATTCTGAATTGATCACCACTCTGGATCAGATCGCCGACAAATACGCTGGGAGTGTTCGTTCGGATCGTGCTACAATTGGTGAAGGCAGTTTCATCTTCCACTGCCAGAATATTGTAAATGTAAAAATTGGTAAGGGCGCTATTCTCCGGGGAATTCAAAACCTTAAGGAGGGCAGCATTGCTTCAGCTTTGGATGCTTCCACCTTTGTGGGTGATGGGGTAATTGCCAAGGATTTCATTATTCAGAAAGGGGCTCATGTTTCTGATGGAGCCCTGCTACAAGGCGCGCTGATTGGTGAAGGTACTCGGATCGGTAAACAGTTCTCAGCCGAGAACTCAGTGCTTTTTTCCAACTCTGAGGGCTTTCACTCCGAGGTCTGTTCAATTTTCGCAGGACCTTATTCTGTCACCCATCACCGTTCCACCCTGCTTATAGCTGGAATGTTCTCTTTTTTCAATGCCGGCAGCGGGACCAATCAATCCAATCACATGTATAAACTGGGGCCACTGCACCAGGGAATTCTTGAACGGGGCTGTAAGACCGGCTCTTCATCCTATCTCCTGTGGCCTTCACGGGTTGGGGCTTTTTCAGCCATTATGGGTAAGCACTATGCCAATTTTGACACATCGGACTTTCCCTTTTCCTATGTAAATGAAGATGGTGGTAAATCCACGCTGGTTCCCGGTATGAATTTCTTCACTGTTGGAACTATGCGGGATGGTCTCAAATGGCCCCTTCGTGATCGACGCACAAACGCTGATAAACTTGACCAACTGATCTTCAATGTATTGTCACCCTATACTGGTCAAAAAATGATCAAGGGACAAGCCACACTGCTGGAACTTTATGCCAACGCGGAACGGGGTCAAGAATATGTGAGTCATGCAGGAATCCTCATTAAACGGCTCCTGCTGAAAACCTGTAGCCGCTATTACCGGATGGCCCTGGAAAAATATTTCGGGGATGTTCTGGTAGCTAGATTGCAGGAAAAGACACCGGCTGAATTGAGCCAACTTATTACCCCTCCTGTTGGTGCCGTAGATGGCAATGCTTTTTGGGTTGACATCTCCGGCCTCCTCTGCGCTAAACCACGCTTAGATGACCTTCTGGACAGCTTAAAATCGGGTATGGTGACAGACACGTCCTCTCTGCTACAGGAATTTGAGACAATTCATGCTCATTATGTCGATGATGAGTGGAGTTGGATCCTCCAGTCCCTGCCTGAGGTATTTGGCTTTAAGGAAGGTGACATCAGTGTTGATGATTTAAAATCTGTTCTGGAAAAATGGAAAATATCTTCAGGTAAGTTACTGAATATGGTAGAAATGGATGCATCAAAAGAATTTGAAGGCAATGTGAGGACTGGTTTTGGTATCGATGGTTACCAGGATGCTGACTTCGATGCTGTCAGGGGTTCTTTTGAAGCCAACTCTTTTAAACAACAACTGGATGACATGCGCCAAAAGATCGAGACTGATCTGGAACAGAGCATTGATATCCTGAATAATCTTTAGAATGGAGCTAAAATGAGACTTATTATCCAAACCGATTACGATCGCTTAAGTAAGTGGACGGCACACTACATTGCCAAAAGTATTAATGATTTTGGACCCACCAAAGAAAAACCTTATGTTCTTGGATTACCCACTGGTTCCTCGCCCGTTGGCACATACAAAGAAATTGTGACTCTGGTAAAAGCCGGGAAAGTATCTTTTGAACATGTCATCACTTTTAATATGGATGAGTATGTGCGTATCCAGGAAGGTCACCCCGAGAGCTACCACTCATTCATGCGTCAAAACCTGTTCAATCACATTGGAATTCCTGAGGAGAATATCAATATCCTGGACGGAAACGCCAAAGATCTGCAGGCTGAATGTGATTCTTTTGAAGAAAAGATCAAAGCGGTCGGTGGTATTAAATTATTTCTGGGAGGAATCGGTCCTGACGGTCATATTGCCTTTAATGAACCTGGCTCTTCTCTGTTCTCCCGAACCCGTATAAAAACACTAACATATGATACCCGCATTGCTAATTCCCGATTTTTTGGGAATGACTCTGAGGCCGTTCCAAAGCTGGCTTTGACTGTTGGTGTAGGTACCGTAACTGACTCGGAAGAAGTGGTTTTAATTGTGAATGGCCATTCCAAAGCCCGGGCACTTTATAAAATGATTGAAGAGGGTGTGAACCACATGTGGACCTCTTCGGCCCTGCAACTTCATCCCAAATCTATGGTAGTCTGTGATGAAGATGCCACTTATGAACTGAAACACGGAACTTACCGGTATTTCAGGGATATCGAGCAGGACAATCTGGATCCCTTTGAAGTATAGACCCACGGTCTAATACTAAATTCAGTTCCATATTGTCCATATCGGATACTTAATAAGTGAGCCGTAAGGCGAGCCAAGTCCCCTTTTGGGAGGGGATACAGGGGTGGGTTAGTTATGGCCCAGATTAAATTGAAATTGGTATAACATAGATTACCTCTTTAAGCAGAAAGCTCCGGATTTTCGGAGCTTTCTTGATTTATCGGTAGAGTAGCAATGTCCTATACTAATTGCCTATGATATTTTGAATTTAGCTAATTCACTTTGATTCTGAATAAAAAACTCCATCAGCTCTGGTGCTGTTTTGCCTGCGCTTAAGGGAAAACGATAGACCGTGATATTTTCTCTGGAAATAGCCTCCTTCATATAGGGACCAACCGCCCGAGCCAAGATGGCATCCACCCCTTTCAGGGGGGCAAGGTGGTGACGGTGGTTATCAATCTCCGTTTCCGGGTGTGTATCATCGTGATGGTGCTCATCCTCACCATCATGCTCCTTGGCATGCTCATTCACGACCATCTCTAATAAAGTAGCCTGATTATCTTCAATATTATAAACTGCAAACCAGGGGGCATGCCCCATTCGCTTGGCAACCTGCATTTCGGCTGATTTAACAGCGACTGCTAATTTCATCTCTAACTCCATATTTGATAAAGAACATTATTTATA
>JAOZSM010000172.1 GCA_029939675.1 Fidelibacterota bacterium | reverse complement strand
CCCCATGATGTCCAGGTAACCAAGGAAGCACCAAACTATAGTGCTGACTTTTAGCTTGAACTGAAGTGATGAATTATACGACCTATGCGGTTATTTCTAATACAGCAATGTTCCATCAAACTAATCATTTGTTTCTATAGGAGAAGTAATGAAAAACACCATCGTTGTGGGTGCTCAGTGGGGTGATGAAGGCAAAGGAAAACTGGTAGATGTCCTGGCAGAGCAAAGTGATCTGGTAGTACGTTTTAATGGTGGCGGCAATGCTGGTCACACAGTCATGCATGCCGGTGAAACCTATAAATTCCATTATATGCCCTCAGGTATGTTACACGGTAAAGTGTGTATCCTGGGTACTGGTGTTGTGATCAATCCAAAAGATCTTCTTGAAGAAATTAAGTCCTTTACTGATGCAGGACACAAACCAAAACTTTGGATCAGCGCCCGAGCCCATGTTATTTTCCCCCACCATCAGCTAATTGATGCCAAAGAAGGTGGCAAGATCGGAACCACTGGTCGAGGAATAGGACCAACTTACTCTCAAAAAGCCTCGCGAATCAATCTCAGAATCCTGGATATTATTGCGGACAATGCTCAGGAGCGAATCAAAAATGCCCTCAAAGATGTTAAAGATATTCTTATCTATGAAAACATCTTCACTGAGAAGGCCTATCTGGAATACTGCGCTTCCATCTCTGTAGAATACGCAGAATACGGCAAGACTTTTAAACCTTTCGTGACTGACACGGAGGATCTGGTGCGGATTGCCGGAAACTCTGATGAAGTAGTACTTTTCGAAGGAGCTCAAGGAACACTGTTGGATCTGAATTATGGAACCTATCCCTTCGTTACTTCCAGCTCAACCCTGGCTGCAGCCGCTTTCGTTGGCGGTGGAGCCATCCCGGGTGTGCCGATTCGGATATTAGGGATCACTAAAGCTTACACAACCCGGGTCGGTGAAGGTCCTTTCCCCACTGAATTGGACGGGGAAGCTGCCACTAACCTGAGAGAAGCCGGGCATGAGTATGGAGCCACAACCGGACGACCACGCCGGGTTGGTCATCTTGATCTATTTGCATTGCGCTACGCAATTCGTATCTCAGGCATTCAGGAACTGGCCATGACCAAGATCGATACTCTGGCTCTGGTCAATGGGATCAAGGTTTGTACAGCCTATAAAATTGACGGTAAGGAGATCGATTACTTCCCTGCTGATGCCCCAACCCTGGAGCTGGTAGAAGCTGTCTATACAGATGTCCCCCCTATTACTGACCTGACCAAGAAAGAATGGTCTGGTTTAAAACATGGGTCCAAAGCAGATCTCCCGGAGAGCATCCGTAGCTACATTAAATTCATTGAGGATTTTGTAGAAATTCCCATCACCATTCTGTCCCATGGACCGGAAAGGAACGAAACCATTGTCTTCTGATAATCTATTCAATCTGTCACCTCTGGATGGCCGCTACGCCAGCGATCTACTGGATGTGCAGGAAATGTTTTCTGAAAGTCGGTTAATTCGGGAACGGATTCATGTTGAAATGGTCTATCTCAAAGCATTCCTGAGAGCAACTGATCGAGCGGACTGGTGGCAAGATGATTTCATGTCTATCTACACTGATCTCGATCAAAAGGATCTGGACTATGTGAAGGAGATTGAGAGCCATACAAAACATGACGTGGCAGCCGTAATTGAATTCATTAAGGTTCAGCTGCCGGAACGCGTGCGTCCCTATGTTCATTTTGGTCTGACTTCAGAAGATGTCAATAATTTAGCCCATGGTCTTATGATCAAGGGATCCCGGGATATTCTCATCAGCCACTTAAAAACGCTGATCCAGGGATTGACCTCACTGGCAAAGGAAAATCGGGATCGCCGCATGATCGGTCGTACCCATGGTGAGGTAGCCACTCCTACCACTATGGGCAAAGAATTCGCTCTATATGCCCTGCGTTTCGCAAAAATGCATGCTGAGCTTAAGGCCATGAATATCCAGGGCAAGATCCTGGGAGCCACTGGCAACCTGAATGCCTGGATGGGAACCTATCCGGATGTGGACTGGTTCAGGGTCACTGAAAATGTTGTGGAAGAGTTGGGGTTAGAACACACCCTGTTCAGTCTGCAGATCATGCCTGGTGACACTTATGCTGTCATGTTGGATGCGGTTAAACGTCTGAGCGGTTTGCTCATCGATTATGACCAGAATATCTGGACCTATTTCATGCTGGGCTATTTATACCAGAAGGCGGATGCTTCATCCATTGGTTCATCCACCATGCCCCATAAGATCAACCCCATCAAGTTTGAGAATTCTGAAGGTAATGCTCAGATTGCTGAAAGTTTACTGACTTTCTTTAGTCAGAAGTTCATGAAGACCCGACTCCAGAGAGACCTCACTGATTCCACGGTAAAACGAAATATTGGAACAGCCTTTGGCCACATGGTGCTTTCCTTGATCTACGCCATGCGTGGCACAAAAGATATCTTGATTCATGATACGAAAATGGATGAGGATATGGCCAACAATGGGCAATTCTTCTCTGAACTGGTTCAACTTGTAGAACGCGACCGGGGTGCTTCAGATGGTTATGATCATTTGAAGAAACAGACCAGGGGGAAACGTCTATCCTATGCAGAGATGGTCACCATGATGACTGAAGCTGGTATCGAAGCAGCTACAATTGAGACGTATGTTAAGGGTATGGCTGGTGAGATCTGTGACAAGGCTCTGGAAGAGGTTGCCAGGCTAACTAAATAAACCTGTTTTCAACGAGCAGAGCGAGTCAAACAGGTTTAAGTGCCAGGATACGGCATAACTTTTAACTTTTGACGATCCCGCAAAAAGTCCCTCTCGCAGAGAACGCAGAGACGCAAAGTGTTGATAATTAAGAACATAGTCCATGGTCACATAAGTAACTATATTTGTTGATGTTAGGGTGATATTCATATTCTATCATATACTTTTTGTGAAGCCGTCAACTTTTAACTTCTAACTTGTAACTGAACACTAGCTGCCGATATCTGTCCGAATAGTCTTACCTTCGAATTCGATCTTTTCTGCATTTGCATATGATAGCTGCAAAGCTGCCTCAACGGTTGCTCCCATTGATGTAACGGTTAATACCCGTCCCCCACTGGTAACAATAGAGTTATTTGCAATCTTGGTACCTGCATGAAAGACCGTGGAGCCTGATACCTGTTCTAGTCCAGAAATAGCAAGTCCTTTGGGATATGATTCCGGATAACCACCAGACGCCAGTACAATAGTAGCAGCAGTTTGTTCATCCCACTTAACCGCTACTTCAGCCAGCCGGTCATCAATGATTGCTTCAAAAATATCAACCAGGTCGGTTTCTAAACGGGGCAGAATCACCTGAGTTTCAGGATCACCAAAACGCACGTTATATTCCAGGACTTTTGGTCCTGATTCTGTTAACATGATGCCACAGTACAAAATTCCTTTAAAAGGTCGCCCTTCCTGGCGCATTCCGGCCAGTGATGGCTCAATGATCATGGTCAGGCAATGATCCTCCAGCTCCTGATCATACAGCGGATTCGGGGAAATGGCACCCATACCACCAGTATTCAGACCCGTTTCACCCTCACCAATACGCTTATAATCCTTGGCCGATACCATGGGAACCACGGTATGAGAATCTACAAAACATAGCATGGAGAGCTCCGGACCACTGAGAAACTCCTCAATGATGATCTCACTTCCCGCATCCCCGAAAACCCGGTCTTCCATGATCTCCTTGATACCAATTTCCGCTGCTTCAGGCGTGGTGATAATAAGCACACCCTTGCCAGCGGCCAAACCATCAGCCTTGATGACAATTGGATAGGTAGTATTGGTACTGAGGAATTTTCTGGCAGCTTCTGCATCATCAAAACGATGATAGTCAGCAGTGGGGATCTGGTATTTCGCCAGTAACTCTTTGGTAAAAACCTTGCTGCCTTCCAGAATCGATGCTCTGGCATCGGGACCAAAGATTCTTAATCCTGATGCCTTAAAAACATCGACAATGCCATCAACCAGGGGAATTTCAGGGCCTACCACAGTCAGTCCAATTGAATTATCACTGGCGAATTTCAGCAAAGCTGGAATGTCATTATCTGAGAGGGGAACATTGGTTGCGATCTCGGCTGTACCAGCATTTCCTGGCGCACAATAGATTTGATCTGCTTTTGCACTTTGAGCAAGTTTCCAAACCAGAGCATGCTCACGACCACCCCCACCAATCACCAATATTTTCATTACGCCCCCTCTCTCAAGCTTATTATTTGGTTGGTTTAACTTTTACAGGCATCCGTACACGGACCTGCATGTGTACAAGCTGCAGCATCAGATTTTTCTGCTGCGGCCATACAGGCATCTGTACAGGGACCTTCATGATCACAGGCTTTATCCGATGTGCTCACTGCTGAAGTCATGCAAGCATCTGTGCAAGGACCTTCATGGTCACAAGCTTTGGTCTCAGCCTTTACCTCTGAAGTCGTACAAGCATCTGTACAAGCACCTTCATGAGCGCAGGCAGCATGTCCCATATTTGTTTGTGGTGCTTTGCAGGCACAGCCTATCATTCCCAAACTGATCACGATCACAAGAATCCATAATTTTTGCATTTTGATCTCCTATTTCTAATAATTATGCAATTAATATATCTATTCGTGACAATATTAGTCGCAATAGTAGATTGTCCAATACAAAATGATTCTTTAAAGTGTCTGAGAACTGACAATAGACCACTTTAATGTTTAAAATGGCGCATGCCTGTGAAGACCATGGCAATTCCAAATTGATTACAGGCATCAATGGAATCCTGATCTCTCACGGAGCCCCCCGGTTGAATAATTGCTTTTACTCCAGCAGCCTGAGCTTTTTCAACTGAGTCAGAGAAGGGGAAAAATGCATCTGACGCCAACGCTGCTCCCTCGGTAGATGTGGTACTGCGATCCAGAGCATTGTCCACAGCCCAGATCCGACTGGTCTGCCCTGCTCCCACTCCCTGAGTAGCGCCATCCTTCACCACCACAATGGCATTTGATTTGGCATGCTTCACCACAGTCCAGGCCAGTTTTAGATCAGCCCATTCTTTTTCAGATGGCTGCTTGTCGGTTACAACCTGGAATTGTTCATCATCTAAGCGGTGCAGGTCGGCTTCCTGGATCAATATTCCGCCATCAACCTTTTTATGGAAATAACGTTCCACAGAAACCGGTTTCATTATGTCTGCCAGTTGCAATAAGCGTAGGTTCTTTTTCTTTTTAAGCAGGGTTAAAGCCTCTTCACTATAGGATGGGGCAATAACAATCTCCAGGAAGATCTTCTTCATTTCAGTTGCCGTACTGGCATCGACTTCCCGATTCAGAACCACAACACCACCAAAAATGGACACTGGATCTGCCTTGTACGCCCGTTCGTAAGCTGCAAATATATTGTCTGCTGTGCCAACCCCGCATGGATTGGCATGCTTCAAGGCAACAACTGTTGGAGCAGAAAATTCACGGATCATTTCGATAGCTGCTGAAGCATCACCGATATTATTATACGATAATTCCTTGCCGTGCAGTTGCTCGGCCCCACTGAGACGACCATCCAAAAGGGAGACTTCCCGATAAAAAGCCGCTTTCTGATGTGGGTTTTCGCCATAGCGCAGACTCTGTTGTTTTTCATAGGTAAATGATAGCTGTTCGGGTAACTCAGTGTCCCCCAACTCTTTAGCAAGATAGGTACTGATCAGGGTATCATATTGGGCCGTGTGACGAAAACCTTTGAGGGCCATTTTTTTGCGAAAGGCATCATTGAGTTGATCCTTGCTAAACAATTCCAGGAACTCAGCATAATCTTCGGGATCAGTCAACAGAGTAACTGAGTCAGAGTTTTTGCCAGCAGCTCGAATAAGTGTTACACCACCAATATCAATATTCTCAATGGCAGCAGCCATGGTTACGTCAGGCTTAAGGATGGTTGCTTTAAAAGGGTAAAGATTCACCACAACCAGATCGATCATGGGAATCCCCAATTCTTCTGCCTCAACCAGGTGCTCGGGAATCTGACGGTTTGCCAGAATGCCACCATGAATTTTTGGTTGGAGGGTTTTAACCCGACCACCCAAACACTCCGGAAATCCAGTTATATCACTGATTCCAATTACCGGTACGCCATTGTCCGACAGTAGTTTAGCAGTTCCCCCCGTAGAAATAATTTCGAGCCCCTGTCCGTGAAGTGCTTTGGCCAGATCAAGAACCCCACTTTTATCTGAAACACTAATTAACGCACGCTTCATTCCATTCTCCTAACAAGTTTTTTAGCCACAGATGTTCACTGATATGATATTGAGGCAGTTTAATTCTCCGTGGTTCATTTGCTTTAATTTCAGACTGTTTTATTTGTTATCCTTGACGACCTGATCTAACGCTTGTGGAGCAATGATGACCTGCCGACCTTCAACCTGTAACTGGCCCAGAGCGAAAAGCCTGACTGCCTCAGGATAAATCTGCCATTCGGCTTCTTCCATGATCCGTTTTTGGAGCACTTCAGGTGTATCACCATCCTG
>JAOZSM010000171.1 GCA_029939675.1 Fidelibacterota bacterium | reverse complement strand
GCTGGAAATTCGTTAGAGCGAACAGCCTAGATGATATCCACTGAACTACAGAAGATTTTAGTCGAAAATAGTCTTACTTTACTTTACTTTTCAACTCCAAGCTGTAATGTTTGTAAGGTTTTGAGACCCAAGGTGGAAACCTTGCTGGCAGAAGAGCCACCCTGGCATTTTCAGTACGTCAATACTGAGGAATCTATGGAGATTGCCGGTCAGCTTCTGATCTTTGCCGTCCCCACTATTTTGCTCATGGCCGAAGGACGTGAAATTGCCCGTTTAAGTCGTCATTTTGGCATGCATGAGCTGGAGACACCTGTTCGACGCTACGCTCAACTCTTCAACAATGTCTGACAACTATATCAAACTCTCTGGATTTGGCCCGGCAGGTGTTTGGCTGGTCTGGTTTTTGATCGCCTCGATCTCTTTAAAACTATAGAGTTTTCCTTTGCCAATCCCTTCACATTCTTCCTCTATGATCTTCCACCGATAGTGAGATTTTAAGTTGGCATTCCAGAAGGGATATGTACGGCATTGGGTCGGACGAGCTTCATAGATCGTACAGCCTTTTTCACCGTAAAAAATGCAGTTATCACCCCTGTTCTTGAAGACATACTGACCCTCATGTAATTCCATGTAAGTCTCAGAGAAGGTCTTTACGCTAAGCTTTAAATGCCTGGCAGCAAAACCTACGTCCTCCAGACTGGGATAAACAAAACCACCTCCCAATTTGCAGCAGGCACCGCAACCGGTACACTCAAAACGTAGCCCGTCTGCGTAAAAACGCTGCTTTTTGATGTCTTTGGGCATACTCAAAAAAGACCTTTTACCAGATCACCACCCACCACAATCGATTGTCCAGTGAGGTAATTGTCCCGAGTAGATGCCATAAAAGTGATGATAGCCGCCAGTTCCAGAGCAGTAGCCAGCCCCAATCCGCTTGAAGCTCCCTGAGCTAGAGCGACTTTATTTTTAATGCCAAAATCCATCTTATTACTCCTTTGTAGAGACGCAATATATTACCTTTCTATAAAGCAGAGGAAAGGAACAAATCACTCTCTAATCCTGTTCAATTATCTTGTGCATCGTCTATATTAGGCGGTTAAAAAACGAATAAGGATAACTGAAATATATGGATCTATACTCACTTTTACTTGCTGTCCCGGCAATTCTGATTGCTTTGACATTTCATGAATTTGCCCACGCTTATGTGGCTTATCGTCTCGGCGATCCTACGGCTAAGCACATGGGTCGTTTGACCCTCAATCCCCTGGCACATCTGGATCCTATGGGAACCATCATGATCTTTCTGATCCACTTCGGCTGGGCGAAACCGGTTCCCGTTGATCCACGCTATCTGGGAAACCCAAAACGTGATCTTATGTGGATATCTGCTGCCGGACCTCTGATGAATATGACTCTGGCGTTGGCTTCAGGCATATTGATCAGAATCTTCCTTGCTGCTGGTTTTGGATATGGTCAGGCCGGCGGTACGACAAATATCATTTTTCAAATGCTCTATTTTTCACTCTACATTAATCTGGCTCTAGCCTTCTTTAACCTATTGCCCATACCGCCCCTGGATGGCTCCAAAATTTTGGCCGGCATTTTGCCTAACCGTTATGCCAACACATTGTATATGATTGAAACCAAAGGACCCATGGTCTTGTTTGGGATCATTATGTTTGGCTGGGTCACGGGCTTTCACGTTCTGGGAGTAGTGATCGGACCCTTTATCCAGTTCTTCTCTGGTGTTTTTGCCGGTGTCTGATGCCTGAACTGAAGTTTGCCAAGAACCGTCGTTTGCGACGATTTGAAGATGTGGAATCCAAGCAGAAACGGATCGAGTTTCAACGGCTGACCTCCAGTTATCCCAAACGCAATTTCTTAAGTCTCCTGGTTATGGCTGGTCTCGTCATCTATTTGTTTTATTATTTATCCAAAGCATAAAGGTTTTCTCCCATGCAAAAAATTGTAGAATGTGTTCCAAATTTTAGTGAAGGGCGCGACCTGGCCGTCATCGAACAGATTACTTCAGCTATCAAAGATGTAGAGGGAGTTACTCTTCTGGATGTTGACCCCGGTGCTGATACCAATCGCACCGTTGTGACCATGGTTGGCGGTCCTGATGAAGTTGTCGAAGCAGCCTTTCAAGCAATTAAGCGGGCTTCTGAAGTGATTGATATGACCCAGCACTCAGGGGCACATGCCCGCATGGGAGCTACCGATGTCTGTCCCTTCATTCCCGTAAGCGGGATGAATATGGACGATTGTGCCGAACTATCCAGGACCCTGGGAAAACGAGTGGGAGAGGAGCTGAATATCCCGGTATATTTATACGAATACTCAGCTACAGCCCCAGACCGTCAAAATCTGGCAGTTATCCGTGCTGGTGAATATGAGGGGTTGGCAGACAAGTTAAAAGATCCCCACTGGAAACCTGATTATGGAAAGGCCGAATTCAATGCCCGATCCGGTGCCACAGTTATGGGTGCCCGTAAATTCTTAATTGCCTATAATGTGAATTTAAATACCCGGGACCAAAGGAAAGCCACAGATATTGCCTTGGAAATCAGGGAAGCCGGCCGGAATGCCCGGGATCCGAAAACCCGGAAGTTCATCCGTGATGAGAATGGAACGCCGATCAAACGACCTGGAACCCTGAAAGCAGTCAAAGCAGTTGGCTGGTATATCGATGAATATAAGATGGCTCAGATCTCAATGAATCTGGTGGATCTGGAGGTAACTCCTTTTCATATCGCTTTTGATGAGGTTGTTAAAGAAGCAACCAAACGAGGACTGCATGTCTCAGGAAGTGAATTAGTTGGTCTGATCCCTTTGAATGCCATGTTGGATGCCGGTCGTTATTATCTTAAAAAGCAAACATCCAGTACAGCAGTTTCACATGCTGAAATTATCCGCATAGCTATCCAGAGTATGGGGCTGAATGAGATCGCTCCATTCAATCCTCAAGAACGCATCATTGAGTATCAACTGGGATCAAAGAATGAGCATGAACTGGTTGATCTGGGAGTAACTGAGTTTGTAGATGAACTAGCCTCTGATTCACCTGCTCCTGGTGGGGGGTCGGTATCTGCTTTAGGCTCTGCCATGGCTGCCGGACTGACCAACATGGTGGGAGTTCTGACCTTTCACAAAAAGGGCTACAAAGAGCATTGGGCTGAGATCGAAGAATTAAGCAATGCCGCTCAAGCCCTCAAGGATACTTTCCTCTATCTGGTAGACGAGGATACGGCCTCCTTTAATCAGGTTATGGCTGCCATGCGTCTTCCCAAAAAGAGTGACGAGCAAAAGGTGATTCGCGATCAGGCAATACAGAAGTCCACCATCTATTCTGCTAAAATTCCCCTACGGGTTATGCAGGAGTCGTTTAAGATTATGCAACTAGCGGCCAGGATGTCTGAAATAGGTAACCAGAATTCCCTATCCGATGCTGGTGTCGCTATTCTTCAAGCCGGAGCCGGACTTGAGGGTGCTGCCATGAATGTTCTCATCAACATTCCCGGGATCGATGACAAAATAATAGTTGCTGATTTTCACAAGCAGGTATCGGAGTTACGGTCCCAGGCCAAAGAATTATCAGAAAAAGTCCTCGCTTCGATCAACACCAAACTCCTAACCCCTAACGCCTAATTCCCCAACAATCATGTCTCGCATTCGCATTCTTTCCGATATCATGAGCAATAAGATCGCAGCCGGTGAAGTTGTTCAAAGACCGGCCTCAGTGGTCAAAGAACTGGTAGAAAATGCCATTGATGCTGATGCAAACCGAATCGAAATAACCATCAGCAATGGTGGACGGGATTTGATCCAGGTTGTCGATGATGGAATTGGTTTGGATAAAGATGAATTGAATCTGGCTCTTCAGCGTCACGCCACTAGCAAGATCGCTGAGATCGAGGATCTGTTCAGAATTCGAACTATGGGTTTCCGAGGAGAAGCCTTACCCAGTATTGCCTCTGTTTCCATGATGGAACTTGTATCCAAAGCTCGTGAGCAGGCGAATGCTTATAGTCTAGAGGTGCAGGCTGGCCGCATAGGAGAAGTTCAAGCAGCTGCTCTGGAGAGCGGCACTCGTATCACAGTCAAGAATCTCTTTTTTAATGTGCCGGCCAGACTCAAATTTCTGAAAGCAAAACGAACTGAGCTTAATCATATCCTGGAACGGGTTAAACCCCTGGCTTTGATTCACCCTCATATCGCTTTTAAGCTTACAGCAGATGAGAAAGTTATCTTTGATCTCCGGGTTGCATCCCCAGAGGAACGGGTCGTGGCTATTTTTGGCAGTGAATATCGTGATAAGATCATCGCTGTTGAGGATCATCGTGGTAATATCAAAGTAAGTGGGTTTATCGGAAATTTAGATTTGGTTCGGGTTGCCCGAGGCGAACAATACCTCTCCATCAATCAGCGCCCCATCTCGGATCGCCTAATCAATAATGCAATTTATCAGGCCTTTAAATCGTTGATTCAGAGAGGTGAATATCCTTTTTACATGTTGGATATTTCAGTTCCGCTCCACGAAGTAGATGTCAATGTGCATCCCACCAAAACTGAAGTGAAATTCAACGATGAGTGGCGGGTTTATCATGTAGTGAAAGAAACGGTTGAGAATGGCTTGCGGCAGACCTTAAAGGTTATGCCTGGCTTTCAAAATCGACCCCAAACGGCTCCGTTTTTTTCGCCCACAGGATCTGATTCACAGCAAACCAGTTTTACTAGTCCCCCAGTTGATAATCAGGAGAACCGTACCCCGGAGGAAAGTGAGATCCTCCAGAAAGCCCGTCAGTTCAGTCAGGTCCTGGACCGGGGAACTGTGGAAGTCAAACCCCAACGGCAAACCGGCGGTTTTATCTGGCAAGTACATAACAAGTATATTTTAAGCCAGATCAACAACGGGATCGCCATTATTGATCAGCATGTTGCCCATGAACGAATCCTCTATGAGGAAGCTCTCCGCGATATGAATGAGAGCCAGGGAAGCCCCCAGCAATTACTTTTTCCTGAAACCCGTGAATTTTCGGCTGATGACTACAATGTGCTGGTGGATATTATTCCATCTTTGAACTTACTGGGTTTTCGTCTCCGGGAATTCGGACCCCGAACCATCCTGGTTGAAGCCGTTCCCTCAGGGATGCGTGGGGGTAGTGAGGGAGCCATTCTCAAGGAGATTATTGACCATTACCGTGAGAATCGAGTATTTGACTATTCACCTGCCAAACGTCTGGCAGCGTCTTATTCATGCAAGGCAGCAGTCAAGGCTGGTGACACGCTTGCTGAAGAAGAGATGCGGGTTCTGGTGGACCGGCTCTTTGCCACTGAAAACCCTTTTTACTGCCCACATGGTCGCCCTATTATTATCAATCTCAGTATTGATGAACTGGACAAACGCTTTGAGCGGCACTAAAGCAAGTTTTAGCAGTAAGTATACTTTTAAATGTGGTAGTCTTCTAGGTCTGTCTCCCTGAACGGATTCGAAGTTTCTCCAGGTACAGTCATGTGGAGAGACCATCTGCAAGACTACCTGGCTTATTATTGTTAGAGGATATCCCCAGCAATCTCATTTTTGATGAAACCGCAAAAAGTATGAGAATAATCATGAAAGCAGCCCGATCTGTAATAAATATAGATTCTTAGGCAATACTGATGTATGGGCATAAATATCAACATTCTGCGGCTCTGCGTTCTCTGTGAGAGTGATTTTTTACAGGAACATCAATTTTGAAATCTATTCAAATCCATAACCAACTCATTGATCACCCCCAGGCAGATTATCTCATCCTGGCTGGAGCCACTGCTGTGGGAAAAACAGTTACAGTTATGCAATTGGCTGAACAGCATGATATTGAAGTGATTAGTGGTGACTCCCGCCAGATCTACCAGTACATGAATATTGGTACAGCAACACCTGGGGCCCATCTTCTTGAGAAGGTTCCTCACCATCTTTTGAATGAATTGACTCCTGATGTGGTTTGGAATGCCGCCGATTTCTATCAGAAAGCTCGGCAACTCATCCATGAAATTATGGGTCGAGGGCGCCTGCCAGTGGTAGTTGGAGGTGCCGGGATGTATCTGGATGCCCTGCGTTTTGGATTATTTGATGAGCAGCATAAGGTTCCAGCTTTACGCCAAAAATTCCAGGCCAGGGTGGATGCTGGAGCAGCTGAAACACTGTGGCGTCAATTGCAGGAATTGGATCCTGAGTATGCCGGGACCTTCCATTTTAATAATCACAAAAAACTGGTGCGGGCTTTTGAAATATACGAGTCTACCGGGTTAATTCCATCACAGGCTTTTTCAACCAGTCTGGATCCTTTTAGCCTGAAAGAGCTATTTATTGTGCTTGATCGGGATCGGCCTGTTTTATACGAACGGATTGATCAACGGGTTCTGACTATGCTGGATGAAGGACTGATCAAGGAATGCCAGGATCTACTGGATAGGGGGTACACTTCAGATATGTATCCCATGCGGACCATTGGCTATAAAGAGGTTTACGCTTTTCTCAGGGCTGAGTTGAGTGAGAGCGAAATGATTGCCCTCATCCAGAAAAACACCCGCAATTTCGCCAAACGTCAATTGACCTGGTTCCGCAACCACCCTTTCGATCACTGGATTGACCTGGGTTCATAACTG
>JAOZSM010000027.1:13742-22574 GCA_029939675.1 Fidelibacterota bacterium | reverse complement strand
CATCAGCAGTATAGCAGGTCCGCCATTTGGCAGTTCCACCAAAACTACGGGCAGTGATCAGACCTTCTTTATCAAAATCTTCAACAATCGTGGTTTTCTTACCCTTGATATAAACATCACGGGGGCCACCTTCGACACGATTCCAGGGTACCCCAAAATGGGCCATTTCGCGCATGGCGATGGGGGCATTATCGGCAAAGATTCGGGCTACTTCCTGATCAGCACCCCAGTCAGAGCCCTTGACAGTATCCAACCAATGGATAGTGGCATTATCACCCTTCCCCTTGATTGAGTTTCCTAGAGAAGCCTGCATTCCGCCCTGTGCAGCCGCAGAGTGGCTCCTTTTCGGGGGGACCAGTGACAGCATAGTTACATCAAGACCGGCCTGAGCACCCGCAATAGCAGCTCGTTCACCAGCCAAGCCAGCACCAATAACGAGCACATCTGTGGTTATGACTTTCATGATAGAATTCCTTCCAATGAACCTGCCATGGCAATCACCGTGGCAGTTCCCAAAATCGTGTAGAACCAAAATAGAAAATAGAATAGTGCTTTAGCATAATTCCGCACAAACCAGGTATCAGCTAGCCATTTGACCAGGAGTCGATAGACCCCAATTGCCATGTGGGCAACGACACTGACCATTAAAATAGCGTACAAAATCCAAAGACCACTTTCTACCCGGGATGTGGCAACTTCCATAGTCAAACCAACGGGCTGACCCACAATTCCCATATCGGTAAAAATATTCCACATGACCAGAAAAAGATGGAAAGCTCCTGTAGCCAACACGATCATACCGGTTCGTACCTGAGTAATCCATAAGGAAGTCTCAAAATGTGACCGCAATTTAATTGCAGATTTGGGATCTTGCTGCCAGCCCTTACGGGATTCCTGCAGCTTATTACCCAGCTCCAACATTATTTTTCGATCCCGCAATTTGCCCGGGATTTTCCGTCCAGCCCAGACAAAGTGAACAAAAAAGGCGATGGTTACGATGAAGATTAGAGGCTGAGCCATGGGAACGGTATGTTCCATGAAGTAAGCCAGATCTTCATATAGTTGGGCGCTCACCAGAATACTGCTTTCCAGTATGAGGTGACCTAAAATAAAGAATGCCAAAAAGGCTCCGGTTAAACCGCTGATGCGCTCATCCAGTAAGGCTCGTTTGGCTTTTTTGAAAGCACTGCTTGTCTGACTATGACGCGTTTCTGCTTTCGGGTATAGTTCAGTATCAATACCTGTCACGATACTAGCTCCGATCTATGGTTAAGGCTAAAATTGAATCCCAATGGATTCTATCTGTAACTCGCTTTTGTTCCAACAAGTGCGTCAGAATAATAGCGAATATATTGCCGTTTCTATTGTTGATCAAGCACGGGGTAAATATCAACTTCCCCTTCCAAATTTCAAGTAGGAACTCTCAACATCAAAGCATCATTTATCATTTCGCTAACTGATGTGGATTATTCATGATTGCTCAGAGCAAATATTAAACCAGACAGGGTTAAATGAGTAAATTTTTATGGTTAATCTATGAATTTGTTCCGCTGTTCCCTGATACCATAAGCTAGGTCGGGATAAGCAACACCTGCTGGCCGATGGTCATTTCTCCCAAAGGGGGAGAATATGTTTACCATTTCCGGGACAATCTCAATCGAAATCTAAGGTGGCTATTTCCAACGCCTAAGCTATTTTGCAACCCATGGGTACATAGTCACAAAATTTCAGCTTCTCGAAAAAACAGCCAAAAACATTTCGTGGCTAATTGTGTTTTTGGACCTGCGTGGCAATAAAAAGAAACAAAAGGAGTTTACATGAAAGGTCGCATGATATCGTTGGATGTCTTCCGTGGTTTAACCGTGGGATTGATGATCCTGGTTAACAACCCTGGCAGCTGGTCACATATTTACTGGCCCTTGGAGCATGCCGAGTGGAATGGCTGGACCCCAACTGACCTGGTTTTCCCATTTTTCCTCTTTATAGTAGGTGTCGCAATGTCTCTCAGTTTTGGGAAACGCCTGGAAGCAGGTACAGATATTACCGCTCTGAAGAAGAAGGTCTGGACCAGGGGTGTCATCATTATTGCTTTTGGGCTCTTCTTGAATGGCTTCCCTTTTAATATCCCACTCAACGCCGAAATGGCTGCTAACTTCGAGTTCCTTGATATTTTTCGTCGATTTCAAACCATACGACTGGTTGGTGTTCTGCAGCGTATCGGCCTCAGCTATCTTGTTGGTGGTTTGATCATACTGTATTTCCCCAGAATTAGAGGTCAAATATTTGCAGCGGGGATTCTCATCCTCTTATATGAGTTTTTCATGCGCGTACCTCTTGTAGACGGCTGGGGCGCAGGCAGCTTTGACCTGGTAGAAAACTTTGGACGCTATCTCGATATATTGCTACTCGGGGAAGCTCACATATACCATGGCCAGGGTATTCCATTTGACCCTGAGGGTCTCCTCACGACTTTACCGGCTGTCGTAACCCTGCTCAGTGGTTATTGGCTCGGTGAATATTTACGCAAACCAGTCGCACACCAGACCAAGTTAACCAATCTGGCGGTTATCGGGATCATCCTCTATTTCAGCGGGTCGATTTTCAGTATTCTTGAACCCATCAATAAGCGCTTATGGACGGTATCCTATGTGATCACCATGGATGGACTGGCGATAATGATGATCGTGCTTTCTTCCTATCTGATCGATGTCAAAAAACTGGATTTCTGGACCAAACCGGCCATCGTTTTTGGCAGCAATGCCCTGGTCGTTTTTGTGGGTTCAGGTATTATTGGGCGATTGATGTACAAGATTAAATGGGAAGGTGCCGACGGACATTATATCACACTTAAGCAAAGCATCTATCATGGCTTGTTCACACCCTATTTCAGTGATTTAAACGCATCATTGGCTTATGCTATCACCAATATTCTGTTCTGGCTGGGGATTTTATGGTATCTTTATTCTAAAAAGATCTTTGTGAAAATCTAGTGTCGTGTTAACTGTGTACTATGCAGAAAGTCGCAGGAATTATTATTGCTAGCAAAGCAAATATTCCAAGTATGGCCTTAGCTATGCTTGGAATATTTAACGTAGCTAACAGCAAAAAGAAGTGGGCTGTCCGCGATAATACTATGGTTGACTGAACACTAGGCACTTCAAACAGATCATATCAGAATCAGGGTCCTATAACTGTATAAAGCCCTATGGCCAAAACCCTTAAACATAAAATTAATTCTATTGTCAGGTACCTGGGTGAGCGCAAGGAAGCGCACCATTTTGACCGAGACCCTATCATTATCGGGGGATGTGGTCGCTCAGGAACGACCCTACTTCTTTCTATCCTGGCTGCTCACCCGGAGATTTTTGCCATTCCCCATGAATCAGTGGCACTGGTGAACTGGGAGTTACCTGCGCAAGAACAGGCTGAATCGGAAAGCCCTCTGCGTCCCACCCGGATTGACCGACTCTACCGTCATCTCCTGGTGAAACGGGTGCCACAAGCGGCTCGGCGTTGGTGCGAAAAAACGCCGCGGAATATCCACCATATTGAGAATATCCTGCAATACTGGAGTGAATCGCACTTCATCAATATTATTCGTGACCCACGAGATGTTCTGACTTCCCGGCACAGAAATAAGCCTGGTGAGTACTGGGTATCGCTGAACAGATGGGTCAAAGATGTAAAGCAGGGACTTGAATACGAGGATCACCCCAGGGTATTTACCATTCGCTATGAGGATCTCGTTCAGAATTTTGAACCCAGCATTCGTGAGTTATGTAATTTTCTACAAATCGAGTGTGGACCAGAAATCCTTAATTGGCATGATCATACCACTGTTAGGAAAAATCGAGCCTGGCAAGGCAAGGTGGTCAAGTTGCATGCAAAATCCGTCCAAAAATGGAAACAACCTGAACATGCAGCCAGGTTAAGTCAAATCATGCAAGATGAGCGTATTGTTGAACTCATGGAGCAACTAAACTATACCTGACGCCAATTTCAGCTCAAATTGGGCCAGAACTAACCCACTTCTGCAGATGCCAGTCTCCGCGCAGGCAGGCAAGAGGTGATTTTTACAGGGGCGTCAATACTGAAGCTCAAAGTTCAGCATCCAGACCTCATGGTCCTCGTAACTGATCAGGGTGGCAAAACGGTCAGAAATAGCGATTAAACGTAGCCCAACCTGCCATTGTATCTGATCATCAAATCTGTTTCGGTACTGGTCAGCACTGATGTAATCGATCTGGTTAATAATGCTGATCGCATCCCCCATATTGCGTGGGAAGGGGTACCAGATACCGGCAAGAGAAACTTTTCGCTTATCAGCATAGACTGAAACATGATTATTCACCTGGGGTATTCCCACAGTAGCGCTGACCAGAAAACTCGATCTTTGAGAGTAGGGGTTAGCGATTTCTTCACTAAGCTGCTCCCAGATATGCTTGAAGGATGATCCTTCTCTCAAATTGATCCGGTTATCGGGTGAAAATGTATCAAAGTACACCACCCAACCCAGAGCCAAACTCACCGGGTATAGCTCACCCCGTTCAGGAAGGACTTGCAGCTTGAGTGACAAATCCCCTTGATCAAGGATGGATTCCGTTGCCCAAAAATTTGCTTCAGCACTAAATAGACTGGCAGCCACCCCGGCCTTGACTTGTCTAATATCCTGAGTATCCGGATTCCAGCGTCCAGAAATATAAATCCAGCTTTGAGGAGTTACTGCACTGGGTACATCAATCAGTTGGTAGCGTGGAATTATCTTAAGAAAAGCGGCATGCTGATTTTTAATAAGATCAATCCGGTCTTGCTCCTGGCGTTGGCGGGATTCCTCCAACTTGAGGATATGATCCAGGGAATCAATGACTGCCTGTTTACGACCCAGCGCCAGACTATCCATCATCAACTTATGACGGAGTGAGTCAGCACTTAACACCTCGGCGGCCTGGTGGACCAGCTCCTGTTTGCGAATATCATTTTCCAGGGATATTTGGATTTCCTGAGTCACCAACGCGTGGTAAGTTGATTTTCCATATTTGATCAGGCTATAGAATGTGGAATCTTCTGCAAGATAGCGCTCACTAATTTTGACACTACGCAAATTCATCTTGGTTGATACTAATGATTCGTAATTATAATTTTCTTCCAATCGCTCTTTGTTCTCAGCAATCTGTTGTGAAGCAATACTTTGGACACTCACTTCAACATACTGAGCAAAACGGAGGCGAGCATCATCATCTGCTTCGTCGAATGAATTAGCGGATTTACCAATTCCAAAGTAAAATGTGTCCGTCTTAACTTCGCCTGAGAGAACCCAGACTGGGATGCTATCCTGGGCTTCCAGAGCAGTTTTACTGGTTGTTTTCTGCAGGAGTTCTTCCAAATCAAATGGCCGGCCCCGAGTTAATCTGTCAAACTTGCCTGTATCAGGTTTTTGATCTGCATAACCCAATCCGACCAAGCTTATTAGGGACACTATAAAAATAATATTTCTAATCGAAGAACCCTTTCAATGTGAGCATATATTGTAGTACTTGCTGGTGTTCAAGACAAGCTGTGATTGGTGTTGAGTTTTGGGTTTTGCGCAAGGTCACTTATAATGATAAAGCCGATTTACTCATTACTGTTTTTCTTCTCACAATAGTGATACAGAGAGTTTTTGTCACTAAGGCACAAAGACTCTAAGAACCACAAGGGCTGGATTTCTTTGTGCCTTCGAGACTTTGTGGCTAAAAAAGCTCCCTGGTTTTTTAATCTATTCCCATTGTGTCAGGGGGGTGTATATGTTATGATTGTGGCCGGTGCCGAATGAGCGGTTCTCAGATATAGAAAGGATGCCCGTTGTGTCAAAAGGGGTAACAAAACAAAGCGAAGATTTTTCAAAATGGTATACTGATGTGGTCAAACAAGCCAAGCTGGCTGATTATGGTCCGGTTAAAGGAACCATGGTTATTCGACCCTATGGATACGCCATCTGGGAAAATTTTCAAAGCATCCTGAATCAAATGTTCAAAGATACTGGTCATGTCAATGCCTACTTCCCCATGTTCATTCCCGAACATTTTTTGCAGAAGGAAGCCGAGCATGTTGAAGGATTTGCACCTGAAGTTGCCGTGGTGACCCATGCCGGTGGTAAAAAGCTGGATGAAGCATTGGTCGTGCGTCCAACTTCAGAAACCATTATCTGGCATATGTACAAGAAATGGATCTCATCCTACCGGGATCTACCTTTGCTGATCAACCAGTGGGCCAATGTAGTCCGTTGGGAAATGCGCACTCGCCTGTTTCTGCGAACTACTGAATTCTTATGGCAGGAAGGTCATACGGCCCATGCCACTGAAAAAGAGGCTCAGGAAGAAACCTTGACCATGCTGGAGGTCTATCGTCGTTTTGCCGAAGAATACATGGCCATGCCGGTCATCACCGGAAAAAAGACTGAGTCGGAGAAATTTGCCGGGGCCGTGAGCACCTATTCTATTGAAGCCATGATGCGTGACACCAAGGCCTTACAGGCTGGCACCAGTCATAATCTGGGACAGAATTTTGCCAAAGCATTCGAAGTGACTTTTCAGAATAAAGAGAATAAAGAAGAATTTGTATACGCCACCAGTTGGGGTGTAAGTACCCGTCTGGTTGGTGGTCTGATCATGTCGCATGGTGATGATAAGGGACTGATTCTTCCTCCCAAAGTTGCACCCTATCAGGTGGTGATCATTCCCATCTTTCGCAATAACACCAAAGAGTTGGTCATGGATAGGGTAAATGAGTTGGTTGCTGATATGCGCCAGGCTGAGATCCGGGTCCATGTTGACGATGATGAAAAGGCCTCGCCAGGTTTCAAATTCAACGAATGGGAGATGCGTGGTGTCCCCATGCGGGTGGAGCTTGGACCAAAAGATATTGAAAAAGGTCAAGCGGTAGTTGTGATCAGGCATTCAGGTGCAAAGCATTTTATTCAATTGGCAGATCTGGTGAAATTCTTGTCAGACCAGGTTGTGACCGTTCAGGACGAGCTCTTCCAACGGGCTTTGGATTTCCGTGAAGAGAATACCCATACGGTTGATAATTGGGAAGATTTCAAGGATGTCCTGGAGCATAAAGGTGGCTTCATCAAAGCCTATTGGAACGGTTCGGCCGAAGTTGAAGAAAAGATCAAGAATGAGACCAAAGCCACTATCCGTTGCATTCCTTTTGATCAACCTGCTGAAAGTGGGAAGTGTGTCTATACTGGTGAGGAGAGTTCGCAACTGGTTATTTTTGCGAAGGCTTATTGATCCAGTAGTCTGTAGTCTGAATATAGAAATCTGAAGCCCCTACCAGGAATGGTGGGGGCTTTTTTTGAAGTTTGCCAAAAGATGATTCAAGTGATTTTAGTAGTCGGCAATTTGATTTTCAGTAGATGGTGGGGATGCGGCAAACCCCCTCCGTCCCTACGGGACACCTCCCCAAGGGGAGGACAATTCGCGCAATTAGCAAAATTCGCAGTTAAGGTGTCTCCATAAATGTTTACTCATGCCTGAGGGATTCGATGGGATCCAGACCAGCGGCTTTGTAGGCTGGATAAATGCCGAAGACGATTCCGATAAATGAGCATGTAAAGAGCCCAATAAACACCCAATCCAGGGGAATCACAGTGTCAACACTTTTTAAGACCAGTGTGATCATATTCCCCACCCCAACACCAAGTAACACACCGATCACACCCCCAATCAGCGACAAGAAAACTGCCTCCAATAGAAACTGGAACAAAATATTGTTCCGGGTAGCACCAATCGCCTTACGGATACCGATTTCTTTAATGCGTTCGCTGACGGATACCAGCATGATATTCATAATTCCAATGCCTGCTACCACCAAGGCGATAATACTTACTGCACCAGCAAAAAGTTTGATACCTGCTGTGAATGAGCCAAAAGTTTCTATGAGTGCATCATTCGAGGTTACCTCAAAGTCATTTTCCTCATCGGGACCCAAGCCCCTCACGATGCGCATTTGATCAATCACTTCTTCCTTGACCGCATCAAAATCTTCGGCATCCGGGGCTTTAATAGAAACGCCCAGTGAAGTCCAACGACTGCTATAATACTGCAGGTAAGTGGTGATGGGAATCACTACAAAATTATCCTGGCTCTGACCAAACATCTCCCCCTTACGCTTCATGACTCCCACTACATCAAAACCAATCCCATTAATGGTGATAGTTTCATCCATTGGGTTTGAATAGGGAAATAGTTTTTCTACAACATCTGTACCCAGGACAACCACACGGCGATTGAATTCAATATCCTCTGGAATAAAATTGCGTCCGTAATCCAACGAATAGCTCAAAGCTTCCAGCCCCCACTCATCAACACCCTGAACACCTACGTTGGGATTTGTTTTTTCCTTGCGATATCTGAGAGTCTTCCCTCCGGCACCATCTGCAACACTGACAAATTCAGCGCTAACCATGCGGTCTTTTAACTCTAAGGCCATGTCATAAGTAATATTGGGACGACGCCAGTATTTTCGTCGGCTACTGTGGTCACCCATCTGGATCACCGGTGATTTTTGAACGAAAATGACATCTGAACCAAAAACGTTTAGACCTGAGTTAATAGATGATTCCAAAGTACGAATTGCTGTCATTACTGCTATAATGGCAAAAACACCGATCACTATACCCAGAAGGGTCAGAATGGAACGCAGTAGATTGTCCCTGATGGCTTCGAGAGCCATGAAAAATGCGTCAGTGAAAGTTTTTAATGAGGTTCTTAGATACATTGTCAATCGATCATCATGTTTTGATTTAAGAACAAGGAACACCGATTAACGATTTTTGAATTTCTCAAA
>JAOZSM010000027.1:0-13642 GCA_029939675.1 Fidelibacterota bacterium | reverse complement strand
TTAACGATTTTTGAATTTCTCAAATCAGCGTTCGTTGATCCTTGTTCGATATTCATATTGTTACTCATATCTCAACGCCTCGATGGGGTCTAGCTTGGCTCCTTTTCGGGCTGGTGCCAAACCGGCAAAGAGTCCCACCATAATACTCAGTGCAATAGCTCCAAAAGCGATTCCGAATGACATACTGGCCGGAAATAAAAATTTACTGATGGCGATGCTGGCAGCAGTAGAAACTATCAACCCCACTAACCCGCCACTGGCAGTGATCAAGATAGCCTCAATGAGAAATTGTCCCTGGATCTGAGCTCTGGTTGCGCCCATGGCTTTGCGCACACCGATCTCCCGGGTACGCTCCTTGACTGAGACAAACATAATATTGGCTATCCCAATGCCTCCAACCAGCAAAGAAAGTGCAGTAATGATTAATCCTGTACCCCCAATGGCCATCTTGATCCCCTGATAGGTTTGGCGGAAGGAATCCTGTTGATTGACCGCGAAATTATCTTTCTCCTCCGGCTTTAATCCCCTTAGAACCCGTACAACACCGCGGATTTCCTCTTTGGCATCTGCAACATGATCCTCAGGGACTTTTACTGTAATTCGTCGCATTCCCCAGGGACCATGAAAGATCTTATTAAACGTTTCTACGGGAATTAGAACCTGGGTATCCTGAGAGAAAGTGCCCATAAATTTACCCATCTCAGCCAAGACACCAATCACCCGGAAACGTTTTGACCCGGCAAAAATCAACTTATCGATTGGGTTTTCCTGGGGGAACAGAGTTTTAGCTACCTCTGAGCCAAGTAAAATGACCTGAGCTCCTGTCCGATCCTCTGAATCAGTAAAAAAGCGCCCGAATTCCACATCAACAGTTGAAACTTCGGGATAATTAGCAGTGACTCCATGGATAAAAATACTCTCTGCCGATAACTCTTTGTAGCTGAGATCAGCAGAACGCCCTCTTTCGATGGCTACTTCCAAGGCATACTCTGAACGGTCAAGAATGTCATCAGCCATATCCAGTTCGATACGTGGTCGATTTCGTAAGGTCCACCAATCTTCATCACCAAACCAGGGCCATTTCTCAACATATAAATTGCCGCGACCTAGAAATTTCATACTGTTCTCAAACAAACCATCCACACCACTGATCAGCGTTGACATGAGCGATACAGCAATGATACCAATAACAATACCAGTCCCGGTTAAAATAGTTCGGGTCTTATGTGCCCAAAGTTCTGACAGGGCAATCTGTAAATTCTCCCAGAAGAAGCTTTTCATTTATTTTGCTCGCAGGGTAGGTTCATCCACAGCTATCTTACCATCCAACAACCTCACCACCCTTTGCGCATGAGCTGCAATATGTTCTTCATGGGTCACCAGGATAATGGTATTTCCCTGCTGATGAAGATCATCAAAAAGGGCCATAATTTCTTCGCCAGTTTTAGAGTCCAGGTTACCAGTCGGTTCATCGGCAAGAATAATTGCCGGATCATTCACCAAGGCCCGTGCAACGGCTACTCGCTGACGCTGTCCACCGGATAATTCATTGGGCTTATGGTCCGTTCGATCGCCCAAGCCCACGCGTTCCAGAGCAGAAATTGCCATTCCTTTCCGGGCTGCAGCTTTGATTGAGCCATTGTAGATCAAAGGCAGTTCCACATTTCGGAGACTGGTGGATTTTGGCAGCAGATTGAAAGTTTGGAATACAAAACCGATCTGCTTATTGCGGATATGAGCCAATTCATCATCTGTCATGGTAGCTACATTAACACCATCCATAAAGAAATCACCGGATGTTGGTGTATCCAGACAACCCAATAAATTCATGAGGGTTGATTTTCCAGAACCTGATGGTCCCATGATCGACAGGTACTCATTAGCTTCAATGGCAACAGATACGCCATCCAGAGCACGTACTTCCATGGTTCCCATCTGGTAGATTTTGTAGAGGTCTTTGACTTGGATCAGTGGCATGATTATTCCGTATTTTGCATTTTACTAAGGTCTACTTCTTCTCACCTGCGTTAAACTTCTTACGCTTTGTGACCTTTACATTGTCACCATCGCTCAGTCCGCGACTGATTTCTTTGTAGGGTCCTGTTACAATCTTATCACCCAGCTCCAAACCAGAGATGATCTCAAAATCACGTTCCCCAATGATTCCAGTAATGACCTCTCGCTGCTCAACTTGCTGGCCGTTGCCCTTCTCATTATCCGTCAAGACAAACACAACTTCAACGGGATCAAGGTCTTCATCTTCAATATCCAGACTACTATCTGCCCGACTTAATTCTTTATCCTGCTTTTCTTCAAGCTGTTTGGGTTTGCGCATTGTAACACTTTGGATGGGTACAAACAGAACCTCACGTTGCACATCTGTACGGATATCTACCGCCGCAGACATACCTGGGCGAATTTCATCCGGCGGGTCTAACAAACGAATCTGAACTTTAAAATTGGTTACCGCATCCAGACTTCCCCGGTTACTATTTTGAGCACTGTGAGCAATTTCAGTCACGATCCCGATAAACATTGTATCTTGCAGAGCATCGATCTCAATCTCAGTTGTATCTCCCAGCGTAACATCTACAACATCATTCTCATTCACATCAACCAGGACTTCCATATCGTTCAAGTCAGCGATAATCATGATAACATCCTGACTGAAAGCTGATCCTAAAGCCATTTCTCCCACTTCTTTATTTACAACTGTAACCGTGCCAGACATGGGGGCAAACATCATGGTCTTTTTGTAATTATCTTCAGATTGAGTTAAAGCAGCCAAAGCTTGTTTAGTGGAAGATAAGGCTTGTTGGTAACGCACCTTGGCACCCTGATAGACCAACTCGCTTACCATCTGTTTTTGATAAAGCTCATACTGTTGGTTCTTTTCGAGCTCGGCCAGTGAAAGAGAGGCTTCGGCGGAAGCCTGAACCTGTTTGGCCCGATCCACATCAGCTTTATAGCGAGTTGCATCCAGCTGAGCCAAAAAGGCTCCTCGCTTGACCCAGTCACCCTCTTTAACAGCCATCCGAATAACTCTTCCTGCGACATCAGCACTAACAGCAACTTCAACTACGGGTTGGATTCTACCAGAAGCAGCCACTTTGTGAACAACTTCTCCCCGCTCAACCTTAGCGACTTGGACATCTTTGCTATCGCCGCTTTTCTTATTGACCGCGAAATACCCGATGACTCCCATAAGGGCTACAGCAACAATGATTATGATTATCTTCTTTTTTGACATGACTTCCTCTTATTGTAGTCCCATGAGTTGATGCAAACCGGCTTCAGCGAT
Organism: Fidelibacterota bacterium; assembly: GCA_029939675.1. Taxonomy (GTDB): domain Bacteria; phylum Fidelibacterota; class UBA8477; order UBA8477; family JABMPR01; genus JABMPR01. The sequence goes on along the minus strand of JAOZSM010000027.1, from coordinate 10,341 downwards.
TTTTAAATTGTATTGTGTACGGATCAAACTCGATTTTGCATCTTCATAACTGGCTGTAATCCGAAAAACATCCAGAATAGATAATGATCCAATTTTGTACTGTTCCTGAGCCAACAACAAATCCTGTTCTGAAGCAGTCAGAATTAATTGAGAAATCTCAACTGATTCCTGCAGGGTTTTCATTCGTTCAAGGGTTTGCGCCAGATCTTTTTTCAGATTGCGTTCAGCTAGCGTAAAATTCTCTCCAGCTATTTTCGCACTAATTTTGCTCTGTTCAACATTCCGTTTAGTACGGGTTCCATTGAACAAATTCCAGGTCAGATTTAAACCAGTCGAAAGTGAGGCACTATTTTCTCCAAATACATCTCCAAATCCAGAACCTCCATTGCTGTAGGAAGCAGTGAGCCCCAGAGAGGGGATATATCCCGCCCGAGCTATTTTTACATTATAGGCGGAAACCGTCTTATTGCGATCCAATAGTTTTAACTGCGGATTAGCTCCTAAAACTTCATCCATGATACTCTGGATTTCTGGAACTGTGACTACCTCCCAAACAGGCTCCTGCAACTGCAAAGGTGCATCCCATTCACGACCTAGCATAATATTTAGATCGCGGGCTCGAACCTGCAGATCCGCTTCACCATTGATGATCTGTAATCTTGATTGCTCGATATTCACTCTGGTTCGCAGCGTATCATTCTGTGAAGCAGCACCTAATTTAAATCGTTCCAGAGTCAACTGATGCTGATACTCGCTGGTTATTCGATTTTCCTGATAAACATCCAACAACTTCAAGGTGGACAGATAATTGTAAAAGGTAACTTTGACCTGATAGATGGTACCCAGTTCGTAACTGTTAAGTTGGATATCGGCCAGTTCTTGAGCAACTTTTGCAGATTTTAAGGTGTTCCACCAAATACCACCGTCCCAAATATTTTGCGAGACACTCAGAGACATCCGATAGGAATCCTGCCAATTTAAATCACCGTAGGCACCGGTAAGTTCAGGTGCAAAATAGATGATATCGCCCTGCCCGGAAATGGTGCTGATCGTATCCTGACCTAATCCAAATTCCGGTGAACTTGCTCCAGCATTTGTGGCACCCAGCGAGAAGTTGACCCGGGGTAGCACCATGGAAATATTACTTTTGGCTTGAGAAATCGAGCGATCTGTCTCAAAGCGATTGATCTGTAGTGATTGATTATGCTGCAAACCTAGCTTAATGCATTCATCAAGGGTCAGGCCAGTCATGCTATACGCTAAAGCTGGAATACCCAGTATGGTAAGAATTATGATTTGAATTATTTTGGGTCGCATTGAACTTCCTGTCACTTACAATTGTTTTCGAGTTTGATTAACTAATTACAACTGAGTTTGCCTGGATCAGTGCTGCTCCGAGTGAGACCAGAATTAACCAGGGAATTCCAACTGCAATCAATCCCATTGTTGTAGACTTGTTATAGAGTTTGGCAAAACCAAAACCCATGACCACCATCCCCCAAATACGAAAGACATCAAGCTGATTGAGAAATTGTTTAAAAAATGAATCTATATCTTCAAAAATGAGTCCTGGGCTAAATAACATATCGGTGGATTCCTTGATCACGATCAGGGGCGTCTTAACCATAAGCTCCAGGGTCCCCACCCCGGGAATCATATTCATGAAAAAGCCATTACCACTGATTAAGTAGGTCATCATAACCATGGTGAATATCTGGAAGAATTTGACCTGACCTCCCATACCAAAATTACCAATCAGCAACAGGATAGCTGAGAAAAACGCAGTCATGATAAACAACATCAGTGGAATAATGGGGTAACCCCATAAATTTCTTAAGGCCAGTGGATTCTCGCGGGAATCACGCACCTTTTCCCGGGCGTCGCTCATACGTTCATCAAGCATCACTCTGCTTTCCTCCGGGATATCAGGATTATTGGTAATGGATCTTTCTGCTTTTGTCAAACGCTGATCAGCTTCGTAGTAACTTACATCCCTAAAAAAGAGCGGTAGAATACCAATACCCAGGGAGACAATAATGAGTGGGAAAAGCCAGTCTTTATATGAAACCCCATCCACAAAATCATCAAAGGCCTTACTGGGAACCAGGAAAAGATTCACAACCCGTTGAATAAATATAGCTATGTTCATGAGAAGTACCCCTCAAATGGATGTAGATCAGTATAGGTGTCATTTCATCGATCATGGTGAGCTGATCTCACTCACCCTGATCGTTCTTGCTATCGGCAATCAATATGCCAATATGTTTTATACCTTAACAATACTTTCTAAGCATTTTTTGATCATAGGAAATAAACTTACCTAAGCGCAAAATGATCCGCCTGATAATCGATTGTTTCAGCTAAAATTACATCATACTTCATGGTGAATATTGAATCATTGTCATCATCCAGGAGACTGATCACAAAACGAACGATATCACCTTCAGGACGTTCTAATTCTTCATCTTCCCGGATACTGTCGTAGACAGCTTCAATAAAACTGGGAACCCCCTCCACTGCATCATCACCTTTTCCCAATTCCCTGGCTAGCTTTTCCCGTGCATCAGTGACCTTCTTCAAGGGCTTGACACTCACTGCATAAAACTCCTCAATGATGATGGGGTTTTCAGCTTCTTCACGGTAAACCAGGGTTCTAACTTTCTGTGCTTTAAAGCCATTTATATTTTTTTCATAGCCCATTATTTTACGGGACATTCGAGGCAAATCATCTATATCATTTTGATCTGACTCCATATCAATCTGACTCTCATTATCCTCTTCATAACTAGCCTTATCCTGTCGGATATCTTCAAAAGAACGGGCCTGGTAGGTCTCTGTTTCATCATCATACGACCACTGTAATTCTTCACAAAGATTAGAAAGCTGCACTTCCTGACTCTTCCCATCAGAATCACTCATCATTTTGATTAGCGTGTTGTGCATTTTAAAGCTTGTCGTTTCTTTAAGCTTACAGCCAGAAAGATGGCTACTGGTAAGGGTTGAGATCTTGCCAACGATGGGAATCTTGATCACAGTCCGTTCTTCAACATGATATTCTTTATTGCTGCCGGCGTATAGCGGCAAACAGTAGGTAAAAAGCCCCAACATAATGGCTAATAATAATACGGTTTTTGTCTTCATGATTTCTTTCCTTCTTTCCGGAATTCTAATATTTATCCGGCGGGTATGTTTTTTTTGTAAGTCATCCATAACCCATAATAAAGCAAGCCCGATACCAAAAGAGAAATCAGTGTTTCAAAATTGAAAATGTATCCCCAGAAATCACCATATATAACGGTTCCACCTTCTAAACTTTTACTCGTGATATCCCACTGCTCGATCATTTTTTGGTTAAACCCCCATAGAAAATTTCCAATGGTTCGAAATAGAATAGCGCTTCTAAAAATGATCGCGTAACTAATGGATAATAGGATAGGACCACCGATACCGACCAGTAACGGTCGGCCTTTCACATAGCTACCCACCAGCATAAGAAACAGTGCCAAGGGACCCATACGTATGGCAGCAAAGATCAGATACGAGAACCAGTCCCAGAGCAAGCTTGAATAGGAAATACGATCAAATACTGCGGCAGCCATTGTGTTAACCGGATCACCCATCATTATAATGGCTACTCGCATGAATAATAAATATTCCAGGGTTAGAAAGAGTGTGAGACCAATGACCCCAACCAAACCGGACAAAATCTTGGATCCTAATAATTGATGATCGCTTACCGGGAGGCTTCGGTAAAACAAGGTGCTGCTGTCAGCGCGCTCCTTGTAGATGGCATCTGAGAAATAAAACAGACTCAGAAACAGCACAAATGCGAAGGTAAGCTGCATCCCGATCCGCAGACCGATAATAACCGGTTTAGCTGCTTGATTGAGAACCTGGTTAAAATTATCCATTGAAGCTGATCCATCAATATAGACTTCGATTTCATTGCCATTCATGCGGATATCTATATCACCGACTTCCTCATCATTGAATTGGACATCTTCCATATTGATGTGGCCATCCCGTTCCAGGGTTTCATGAAACCAGTCAGACCCGCGGGAAACGGATAACAGCATGAGTAAATTTAAAAAGGTAACCACCAGGATGGTGCCAATAATCACTCGTTTCCATTCCAGCCATTCCCGTTTAAGCAATATCAACATTGGTTTCATGCTGCACCTCCCATGAGTGCTACAAAAATATCAGCGACTGAGGGCGTCTGAACATCACCCAAACTTACCAAAGCTTTCGTATCAGTATTTTCTAACAAAAAGACCCTGCGTCCCAGAATACCATACTCACTGATCGGCTTGAGCTTTTTACGTTGTTCATCAGCTTGATCAGCGGGAAGGGTTAACTGAGTAAAACGTTTTCCCAACTCCTCGATACTTGCGTATAGTAGAATTTTACCTTTGTTGATAAATATGACATCACTGAGGATATGCTCTACTTCTTCAATCTGGTGAGTAGAGATCAGGATAGACTTTTCTTCATCAAAGTAATCTTCCAAAACACTGGAATAGAGCTGTTTGCGAAATAGAATATCCAGACCATGACTCGGTTCATCCAGGATCAGCAGTTTGGTTTCAGTGGCCAGCGTTACAGCCAGATGTAACTGTGTTTTCATGCCCTTGCTCAAGGTTTTGATCTTTTTGTCCATGGGGATAGTCGTGGTCTTAAGAAAGGTTTCAGCTTTCACCCGATCAAAGTTAGGGTGGATCCCTTCCATAAAGGTGAGCAGCTCCCTTGTTTTCATCCAGGATGGCAATACTGAGATATCCTGAATCACACCGGTTTCCAACATGAGTTCGGCTCTTTGTGAACGGGGTTCATACCCCAATACTTTGGCATCACCAGTATAGTCCAACTCACCGGTCAAGGCTCGTAGAAGAGTTGTTTTTCCAGCTCCATTAGGTCCAACCAGACCAACGATACGCCCAGCGGGAATGGCTAGACTTACACCGTCCAGCGCTCGGAGATCACCATAGTTTTTACCAATATTATTTAGTTCAATAAGGGCAGACATCAGACTTCCTCCCCATAGTTAATTTGAATGAGATCAATCAGATCAGTTTTTGAGATAGCCAGTAGCCGGGCTTCTTCCACCAGAGACTGGATGGTTTCACTTTTAAACCGCTCGCTGGCTGATTTATTTAGTTGTTTTTGAGCCTTTTTCTCAACGAATAGACCCAGTCCTCTGCGTTTTTCCAAGAGACCCTCCTGAATTAATAATTGGGTTGCATTCAACACGGTCTGGGGATTCAGGCTATACTCGCTGGAGATCTGCCGAATCGACGGAATGGCCGTTTCTTCCGGTAGTGCTCCAGAGAGAATATCCTGGCGAATTGACTCAGCCAGTTGTTGATAGATCGGTGTTTTTTGATCAAAGTTCATAGTTCTTTCACCTCTTTTGGTGTTCTACATTACTATAACACCAACACGTCAGGTTTTGCAAGCACTTTTTAAAATATTTGAACCACAGAAATCACGGAGAGAGCTTTTATTAATCTATTCGTGAATATTGGTGTCATACGTGTCTAAACTTTGGACAGATCTATTCTTACCCTGAAGTACATGAAGAGCTTGGAGGGATTTAAACCAGGCTTCGCTCTTCGAGCTATGCCTGGGTAGGTCATTTTACTATTAAACCGGACCACGTTATTCGTACGTTTCATTTTTTTTACACAGACCTCAAGCGTTATATCCCTCGACTCCGCTCGGGATGACGAACATAGCAGAATCATACAACTGTCTGGGACCAAATTAATATTGTAGAGTTTTTATTGATCTATTTGCGGGTGTTAGTGAATATTGGTACTATTCGTGTCTAAACTTTGGGCGAGATCTTTACTCGCCATGAAGAGTTTGAAGGGCTTGGTATTAGGGGGAAATTTGCTCTAGTCTGAACTATTCCTATTGCGGATTTTTGTTTCCTGCCGCGTGACTTCCAGATATCCTGCAGCCATACGTTCAAAGATACTCTTCTCACTAGCGCCATTTCCAGTGCTGTCAGGAGATTCCTCCGGGTTGTTTTCCCGTTTGGATGGCAGATCAGCAACCTCTTCAGATTCAACCGACTCTTCCTGGTCAACAGGCTCCTCTAGCTCAGTGGAATCTTCGGGATTAACTGGGTCCTCAGTTTGGATCGAGTCTTCAGGTTTGCCAAAATCTTCTAATTGCGAAAAGTCTTCCAGCTCGGTCGATGCTCCAAACGCTTCAGGTTCTGCCAGATCACCAGAAGCGACTGATTCATGTTCTACAGGTTCATCGAAGTCCCTGAGGTTTACAGGATCATCCGGGATAACCGGTTCTGCCAGATCATTCAATATTTCCGGTTCATCAGGTGTCTCTAATTCGTCAGGCTCTTGAGGTTCAACAAGTGCCACTAAAGCTCTGTTGTCTGGACGCATCAATTTCCTGGGGTCAAACCTGGTGGAGTCTTCCATCTCAGGAATGGTGGCACCAGCCTGTGAAAATTTATTAATAGCTAAAATTACCCGCCGCCGCAATAGCTCCGCTTCCTCTTTTTCCAGCAGACCTAATTCTCCCAGCTTATTGATCTCCTCGACCATTGGTAGAGACTGAGTAATTAATTTGAGTTGCTTGCCCGTCTGATCATCTCTGAAGAATACCGCTCTATCCCAAAAACTTAGTAAAATTTCTTTAACACCCTTAATAATCTCAGATGACCCCAAAAAATCAAACTTTTTATCGTTCCCGGAATCACAAGCCGTGACGATCAAATCCTGTACTGGTAAATTCTTAATGAGTCCAACAACTTCGTAAAGCCCCTGGATTGCTTCAAACATCAAAACCAGGCGTTTGGGTGAAGACAGTTCCTGCTCTTCTATTACCATAACTGATAAATTCACATACTGCAGCCCATTTTTCTTACCCTCTTCTACAGCAGCAGAAACCATATCAGTATTATCTTCTATCAATATTAGGAATTTTGGAAGATGTTCCAGAGCAAACTTGATTGAAGAATAGACTTCCTTGATACCCGCCCGGGAACCCGGCTTATCTGATTTCATCAAAGTAGCCCAAAAAGCGGTATCTTTAAGCTTCTCTAAATTGAACATTTTTAGCAACTGATGTTCAAACGTGTTATAGGTCTTTGTTATGTCAAGGAATTTACTGAAAGAATTAAGAGTTGCTTCTGGTTCTATCTCACTCTTGCTATCCAAAACTGCTGAAAATATCTCGACTAGCTCACACGCTTCAATTGTGTTAATTAAATTGTTAACTGAAGCGTCAATCTCTGACCTAAGCATTATTATATACCTACCTTTGCATCATTTATAACTGCCTTAATGTAACTTGCGGCTCACAATCTTTCCAATATGTACTATTAGCATGGCAATTCATTGAAGAATTATTCAAAATCATTAATTTTTTATATATTCATTTCACAGTGCTTTAAATACCAACTGTGACTCTGATCCTCTGTCACCTGCAACGGGTAGATTCAGATCTACCTAAAACATCAAATAAAATCAGCCTTGATCTTAAAGAAATAGGCTTTGGCGGCTTCATATTCATTGGGGATCTCGCCCTCAAGAATAGCCTCCTCAATCGCCTTTTTGATTTTACCAATTACAGGACCCGGCGGCACACCCAGCAACTCAATGATTTCATCTCCCCTCAGCGGTGATTGGAATGCGCGTAGTGCATCCTTCTCTACCACCTCTTCGATTCGGTCCATAACCCGATCAAAATTGCCATAATAACGTTTTACCCGTCGAGCATCCTTGGAGGTCACATCAGCACGAACCAGAATCATCAGATCATCCAGGTTTTCGCCTGCCTCAACAATAAGGCGCCGAATTCCTGAATCAGTAACCTCTGTCTGGGCCAGAGCAATCGGTCTTAGATGCAGCCGGGTCATCCGCTTCAGATAAGCAGTTAATTTCCGGGAAAGGCGCAGGCGCGGACCAATTTCCTTGAGCATGACCCGCCCTAGCTCTTCATGGCCATGGTAGCTCCACCCTGTACCTGGAATAAATTTTTTGGTAGCTGGTTTTCCGATATCATGGACCAGAGCCGCAAAACGAAGCCGCATCTTATCTGTTTTTTCAGCTGTATTATCCACCACTTTCAAAGTATGGTGAAAAACATCCTTATGCTTTTGTCCGTCACGATCCTCAACGCCACCCAATACAGCGATCTCCGGAAAAACCAGGTGAAGCAAACCAGCCTCCTGCATCACATAAAATCCAATGGAAGGGACCCGGGTCTTCAGGGTTTTGATCAACTCATCGGTGACACGTTCCTGGGAAACGATTTTGATTCTTTGAACCAAGCCCTGCATTGCCTCCAATGCTTCCGGGACCAGTTCGAATTCTAATTGAGCCGAGAAACGAGCCGCCCGCATCATCCGCAGGGGATCATCATCAAAGGTTTTTACTGGATCCAGAGGTGTTCGTAGAATTTTATCCTGGATATCCTGAATACCACCATACTCATCCACTAATTCGCCAAAATGATCCGGGAGGAGATTCAGAGCCATGGCATTTACTGTAAAATCACGACGTCCCAGATCGCCCCTGAGATCAGTGTAGACTACTTTGGGTTTTCGGGAATCTGCTGCATAGGTCTCCGTCCGGGCCGAGGCTACCTCAATCAGGAATTCACCATAGGGAATCAGGGCTGTCCCAAATTCTCCATACTCAACGATATCCGGGACCTTGAGGTGTTTTCCCAACTTTTTGGCAAAAGCAATACCATCACCAATAACCATGATATCAACATCTTTGCTGGGAACATTAAGGATAAGATCTCGAACGAAGCCACCAACAGTATAACATTCCAGGTTCGATTCCTGAGCCAGGCGACCGGCCAGCCTGAGAACCTTGAGAATATTATCTGGAATTCGACTTATCATACCGCGGGGAAGATAAACGGAAATCAGTTGTCACAAAGACCCCAAGACACGCAGACTCACAAAATATTTCAGTTATTAAAAAAGGACGCTCCCGCAAAAAGCCCCTCTCGCAGAGAACGCAGAGACGCAAAGTGTTGATAATTAAGAACATAGCCCATGTTCGCGTAAGTTGCTATATTTATTGATGTTAGGGCGACATTCATGTTTTGTCATATACTTTTTGCGGTTCCGTCAAAAATGAGCTCCATACTCTTTGGACTGCTGCTTGACTTTACACCCTGGCGACTTGAGAAAAACATTTTCTCAGCGTACGACCTCAGACTACTTTGATCGCATGAGACCAGGAGCACAACTCAGATTTAAAATTCTATTGATCAGCGTATTTCTGAGCCTGTTTATCCTGGAAAGCTGCTCTGTGATCTTTCCAGTGATTGCGCCCTTCGCTGATCTACCGGCGCCAACCGGTCCTTACTCAGTGGCAACCCGCACAACTTGTTGGACTGACAGCACCCGTGATGAGACCTTCACTACCGCAGCAGATTATAGAAAGATCGTGGTTCAGGTCTGGTATCCAATGCAGGGGAAAGGTCAGGGCACTCCCAGCCTGTATATCGATGAACCTGATCTAAGACTGCCTGCAATTGCCAAACAATTACGCTTGCCGGTTACTCTATTTAAACATTTTGATAAAGTTAAGACTCACTCTTATGCGAGTACATCAAGTGTAGTGACGGGACCCAAATTCCCGGTTATCCTCTTTTCCCATGGTTTGAGCGGTATGCGTTTCCAGAATACTTCACTCATGGAAGAATTAGCCAGTCAAGGCTATGTGGTATTCGCAGCTGATCACAGCTATGAAGCCAATATCACCATTTTCCCCACAGGTGAGACAGCTGAATACAAAGCAGGCAAGCGACGGGTCCTAACCAGTGATCGCCTGGGAAATATTGACCTCGGTCAACTCTCCATTATTGTGGATGATCTGCGCTTTATGCTGGACCAAATAGCCCTGGACTCGTCAGAACCGTTTCTCAAAAATCTGCCCTGCAATATTAATGAAGTCGGCGTAATCGGTCATTCTTTAGGAGGAGCGGCGATCCTTAACACTCTGGCTATGGATGAGCGAATTAAGGCTGCCATGGTATTGGACGGTTGGTATCTCCCTGTTCCTGATTCAGTCATTTCTGCCGGAATTAACAAACCAATTTTTCATTTTGGTCAAAAAGAATGGACTGATCCGAACAATTATCTGCGCCTGGACAGTATGCTGGCCCATAGCACAGGCCCGCTCTTCAAGCTATTGATCCCCATGACCAAGCATACCGATTTTACGGATATGCCCCTCTTTACCTCTTTTTCATTTTATATCGGTTACACTGCCATCCAGGATCCGGAATGGCTGAATAGTCTGATCAGACGCAGTACTGTTTCCTTTTTCGACACCTATTTAAAAGGAG
>JAOZSM010000170.1:6306-6674 GCA_029939675.1 Fidelibacterota bacterium | reverse complement strand
GATTTGCCTAACAATATCTTTTGCTCGTTTACCATCCTTGAGCATGTGGTCAAAGTTTGCTTGGAGTTCGTCATCCTCTGGCAAGTCATCTTGAACTAAACCACCATATAGGAATTGGCTCTGCAGGATGTTATTTAGCTCATGGGAAATTCCGCCTACCATAGTTCCCACAGCTTCTAGCTTTTGGGACTGGCGGAGCTGTTCTGCTAATCTGTCTTTTTCTGTAATATCGAGCGCGGTAAAAGTAACACCTTCACTAAGATCGCTGATGTTCAAGGGGGTCGAGCTGAGGACAACTTTGATTAGCTCACCACTCTTTTTTTTGAGATGGGTTTCTACAGATCCTGTTCCATACTTTTGAATTTGTA
>JAOZSM010000170.1:0-6296 GCA_029939675.1 Fidelibacterota bacterium | reverse complement strand
GCTTCTCTTTTCCTACCCATTCATATTCCTCCTCGGATGGATATACAATGACTGCATTATGTCCAATCAAATCCTCTTTTGAGTACTCGGTCATCTCACAAAAGCGATCGTTTACCTCCTGGATCATACGATTGTTAACAACCCCTATTCCAACTGGAGCAGATTTAAATATGCTACGTATCTTGTTTTCACGGTCCCGTAGCTTTTTAAAAGCTTCCTTTTGCTTGGTGATATCTCGATTAATACCCCTGCGACCCATAAAATGTCCGGAATCATCATAGACCGGATGGCAGCTGTGCTCGATCCATTTTTCCTTACCATCTTTGGTCAATATTTTAAAATTGTCCAGGGTACAATCATCCTCAGTTGGAGATTCAGTCTCAAAATGGTTCTTGACAGATTCTTTAAAAGGTGCATCTACAATATCTATTAATAGTGAAGGGTTTTCTTCAAATATCTCACGAGAATATCCACAAATCTGTTCACAGGCCGGTGATATATAGTTGTAACTCCCATCCGGGTTAATCCAGTATTCCCAGTTGTGGGTGTGCTCAGATATCAGCCGATATTTTTCTTTGCCGGCTGATAAGTCTTGTTGTGCAACAAAAAGACTTCTAGCCTTACGTAAGTACTTCAGGCTAAATACATATGCAATTAGGGCCAGAATAGAGCCGCCTACAATCATTACCCAATAGCTAATAAGATACGTGTGGAGTGTATCATCGGGCTCATAAGTGATTAAATAGGCAACATGATCACCTTCTATATTTTTAATTGGTAGGAATGAAAATAAATAGTACTCACCGGAATACTTTTCTTCCACGGCAAAGGGAAGTCCTTTCTGCAATTCCAGCGATAGATCAGCTTTAAGTGTTCCGAGCAATTCCCGGGTAAGCTGATCTGGGTGGTAAATGCTTTCATAAAGATATTCATCAGAAATATCACTTGCTTGATAGTTGTCATACTCTGATTTACGTACTTTCTTTAGTACAACCTTTTTCTTAAGTGCAAAAACATGATGGCTGTGAAACAAATGGTCCATTTTATCTGTAAACGACTTATATGACATGCTGATTTCTACAGACCCCAGATGTTGCCCATCTGCAATAATAGGGAAAACATTTCTGAATCCGTTATAAATACGGCCTTCCTCAAAGCCGTTCACCGTGACAAGATCAGTATTCGCTTTTTCTACTGAATAGCGGAACCCTTTTAAATTGTCACCATAGATATCAGGTCGATGGAAGCGCAGGAAGCTTTCACAATCAGGAGAGATAAACTGGAATTGGCGTACACCACGCGATTTAATCCTAACATAAACCGGTAACAACAAGTTGTACAGCTGATTGCGCATGTCATCGCGGATACTACCATCTTGACTCTGCGCCGTTTTCAGAATTTCCAGTACTTCAGGCTGATTAACCACTCCATCATAAATTGTTTGGGTAGTCTCCAATTGAAAACTTAGAATTGCTTCATAGGCGACATTTTCTTTTTCAAGATATTTCTGAATATACTGGTCTTTTTTCTCAAGATAAGTATATGTAATCACTATGATTGGCAACAAAATGATAATGAGATAGAAAAAATAATATTTTGCTTTGCCTGGATAGTTTAGCAGCATTTAATCTGGTTCTCCCATCAACTTTTTGTCGTTTGACTACAAAACCTTGTCATCTTTATTGAAAATTATTTTAGATACTTATGTTATACGATAACCAACTATAGATATAAGCATTTTTTGATAATTAGCGTGCAAAAAGTGTGCTATTGTTTCACTTCGCCGCGGCAGGCTAGACGGCACACAGATCAACGCAGATACAGAAAAGGGTAGCATATTCAGCTAGTTTTTCATGACTACAGGCGCTTACTTCAAATTCATATCCGTGAAAATCCGCGTAATCAGCGGCAAGAGAGTCCTTTAATACAATAAGGGGCTGTCCCATATTATGGGACAACCCCTTATTTTTCTTGCTTTTACGGTCCGCTCTTAACTTTGATGAAACCAGTCATCGTTATCTTGATAGGCACGGGGTTTTCCCAGAATCTCATGCAGAAGAATGCCTTGCTCAATCGTTGAGTAAGGTTCCAGCATGATTTCCAAGGATCTGGTGGCAACACCATTTTCCCCCACCGGCATTACCGGTATGGGGTCTATCTCGTCCTGGAGTGATCCAGACCCTTCCACAAACTGAGGGGCAGGCATATCATCTACCACAGTCTCAACCAAGGGCTCAGGCTCACTATACGGAATATACTGGGGCTCCTCCTGAGCCTCAAGCAGTTCCTTTTTAAGCTGTTCGAAGATACCACCCATGAGGGAGTTCTCTTTGGGAGCTGCCGTCTCTGTTCCAGGAGTTTCTGCCTGGGCAGCACTCCGCTGAGCCTTGTTCTTTTTGGCCCAGGCGGAGATCGCCATGTACAAAATAAAAAGAGCTATTGGACCTACACTGTCCATTTTCTCAGACCTTATTTCTTACTATTCTTATCGGATCCGGAAATTTTCTTCCGCATGGAAGTATCCGCCTGAATATTGTCCATCCGGTAATAATCCAGAATTCCCAGATTTCCCGAGCGGAAGGCTTCTGCCATCGCTTTGGGAACCTCTGCTTCAGCCTCAACAACCTTGGATTGCATCTCAACTACCTTGGCCTTCATTTCCTGCTCGGCAGCAACAGCCATGGCCCGGCGCTTCTCAGCAATTGCCTGGGCAATGTTCTTATCCGCTTCAGCCTGATCCATTTGCAGAGTGGCACCAATATTCTTACCGACATCAACATCGGCAATATCGATAGATAGTAGCTCAAAAGCTGTACCAGCATCCAGACCCTTGGACAATACATTCTTAGAAATAATATCCGGGTTCTCCAACACAGTTTTATGGGAAGCTGATGAACCAATAGAGCTAACAATACCCTCACCCACTCTAGCCAGTACCGTCTCTTCCCCGGCACCACCAATCAGGCGATCTATATTTGCGCGAACTGTAACCTTGGCGACTGAAAACAGCTGGATACCATCCTTGGCAATGGCTGAAACACGAGGCGTTTCAATGACCCTTGGATTAACACTCATTTTTACTGCATCCAGAACATCACGACCAGCCAAATCAATGGCGGCTGCACGCTGAAATTCCAGATCAATGTTCGCTTTGTCAGCTGCGATAAGAGCCAGCACAACCTTGTTTACATCACCACCAGCCAGATAATGAGCCTCAAGGTTATCCGTTGTGAGTTTCAACCCAGCCTTGCTGGCACTCACCAATGAATTAATGATCAGTGGTGGCGGGATTCGTCTCAAACGCATCCCAACCAGGGTTAGCAAACCCACATACACTTGTGCAGCTGCTGCGCTGATCCACAAGCCGATGGGAATAAAATAGGTGAAGAGCACCAGAAAGGCGATCACACCTGCCAGAATAAAGATCAATGGTAAAGTTTCCACAATTCCTCCAGATTTATTGTTTATTTATTTTTTATCTACAACTATTCGATTGCCATCAATCCGAACGATGAAAATCTCAGTATCTTTTTCAATGAAATCACCCACGGTAACAACATCCAATCTTTTCCCGTCGAAAATAGCAGTACCAGCCGGGCGCAGAAAAGTCAAAGCTTTTCCGGTTTTGCCAACAAAATCTTCTAAGCCAAGACTGCCACTATAGCCTGAGTCAACTGACTCTATTTCTTTCAGACTGATCCTCTGCCATGCTTTGGATTTCAGCATGCGCTTGGTCATCATGCCTAAACCAAAAAGTCCACCAATGATAGCAATGGTTAAGCCCCACAGGGCCGCATTAATATCAGCCCCAGTAGGTGTCGCGGGAAGTAACATGGTAAACATAGCGTAGATCATCAAAATAATTCCAGCGATACCTACCAAGCCGAAACCGGGTATTATAAATGCTTCCACTCCCAGTAAAACGATCCCTCCCAGTAGAAAGATGAGTTCGACCATGTTAGCCAGGTTTGCGATCATTGAGGTTGAGAAGAATAGAAATAATGCCAGCAATCCAACACTACCGGGAATGCCCCAACCAGGACTCTGGATCTCAAAGATCAGTCCTAGAAATCCAAGGGTCATGAGCAATGAACTCACGATCGGATTAGTCAGAAAGCGCACGATGACCTCAGACCAGGTCGGCTCTATGAGCTCCACATCCCGCTCAGAATAGCCAAAATGCTCCAGAACTTCATCCAGCGAATCCATCTGATAGTCAGCCATTCCATATTTAAGAGCTGTAGATGTCCTCAGCGTTAATAGTTTCCCAGCGTTAGCTCCTTCAATATCTGCAATGTATAGTGTATCTCCTTCAGCAGTCACCAGAGTATCAATATCCAGGGATTCATCCACCATTGCCATGGCAATATTCGGATTCCGGCCCTTTGATTCTGCCGTTGCTGCCATTTCCTCCCGCATGTAAGACTGGGCTTTTTCACCGGCTTTTTGACTCTGCCCATCCACCACAGTTGTAGCACCCATAGTAGCCCCGGAGCGCATAATGATGGTATCACAAGCCAGGGTTATGAGAGAACCTGCAGAAATAGCTTTGGTATTCACAAAGGCGATAGTTTGTATTTCTGAATTAAGCAGGGCATTTTTCATCATAGTAGCGGCATCAACCCGACCACCAAATGTGTCGATATCAAGAATAATGGCATCCCCGCCAGACTGATTCAATTGTGGTATCTGCCGCTCAAAGAAATAGGCCAAACCCATATCGATAGTCCCTTTTACCTCCAGTACATAAACCTGAGGGAACAACAAGATGGGCAGCAACAAAAGTAGAATTTTGCGTCTCATAAATGATCCTATATAAAAAGAGTTCTTTAACATTATCAAGTAACGAAAGATAACCGCTGAGGCTTCAACTGGAAATGATAATTAAGCAATTCAGGGTGTCTCTAACCGCATAAGGATATTGCCATATTTGGTATCAATCTCAATCCGTAGCGGTCGGTGTGGCTGATTGCCTGAGAGCAATAGAGCAAGTTGAATTCGATTCTCCCTGGATTTCTTGTTACTGCTCAGGGGCGTAAGTCGCCAACCTGATTCGGCAAATGGATGGAAAAGTGAGGGTCCAGCGATCCGCTCCACCAGCAGATCCAATATTCCGAAACTCTGGCCATCCCATAACCGATACTGTAGTGTATCACCATTAATAAAGTTCATCCTGGAAAGGTCAAACAGCAAACTGGGAATATCTCTAAGACTCTGGGTATCAAGTACACGCTCCTTACCATTGATCGACACTCGATTACTATCTACGAAAAAAACTTTATAGTTGCGATGATACGAGCCCTCATGTATGGCTTTTGTGTGACTCAGAAGCCGTCCTGACTCAATCTCATAAACACTTTTGATGGAATCAGACAAGGACCAAAGATTGGTAAGCCAGGGAGATGACTTAATATGAAGGTTACTAATCAGTATTCCATCTTCGATATGCTGCCTGATCCTGGCTGTCCCCGCCTGGATCATTCCATATTTGACCCTGAAATTGAAATCCTGACCGACGACCTGACCTGCAGTAAGCAGGAATATTAAAAGCAAAATTCTCTTCAGGATATGCATCATTTCAGAAGCTATTCTCCAGGCCTGTCGGACTCAAGCTTTTTGTCTATTCATTCGCACCAATAAAACTAAATTGGCCCATGCAATTTCAGTTCCCCAAACGATTCATCACATTCACTTTCGTCGGAATATCCGGGATTGTAGTCAATAATGCGATTTTATTTTACGCTAAGGAATACCTGTTTGTTCCAATCCCTATCGCTTCATTAATTGCGATTCAAATAGCTATCTTTAACAATTTTATCTGGAACCATCGCTATACCTGGACTGATCGTGAGATGAAGGGTTTCCACGCCATTCGCACCGGTCTGCTCAAATTTACCGCAGTAAGCTGGATTGCCGGCGGTTTGAATTGGATTATTCTGTTGTTGTTGACCCATTATGCCGGGTTGTATTACATCCTGGCAAATCTGATCGCCATTCTGGCGGCATCCATCCTGAATTACTTTTTAAATGATCTCTGGACTTTTCGGGGTAATCCTAAATAGTATCTGTTTATAACGTTGACGCCCCCGCAAAAAGTCCCTCTCGCAGAGATCGCAGAGACGCAGAGTATTGATATTTATGAGTTTAGACATATTTGCGATATGTGGTTGTGTTTAATGCACTTAGGGTACATTCTATGGTTTCTCAACTAATTTTTGCGGGATCGTCAAAGTTGGTATTTCCAAAAATACAGGGAACCATTGAAATGGTTACAATCATCCTTAAGTGCATAGCAG
>JAOZSM010000169.1 GCA_029939675.1 Fidelibacterota bacterium | reverse complement strand
GTATTGGTTATGCTAAAAAGACTGATAGTTACATTGTGGTTTCGTCACCAAGGTATATGTCTTTAAAATGTCCAACAGTTGTTGACTCAATCCAATCCGGTGAGAGTTATTCGTATGAATTACCCGCTGAATGGCTTGAGGATGTTGGCACGTTTCGGTTAGTTTTAGGAGAACGCTACTCGAATCAATTTGAAATAGAGTGAGACAGAGAGTACAACTGAGGAACCGGATGAGGGAAAACTTCACGTCCGGGACTGTGCGGGGGGCGCTGGGTAACCGGTGTTCCTACCGCGAGATGCTATCCTGGAAAATCATTGCATTTTAGAACAGTATGACATATAATCATACCAGAGGTGAAATATGAGTGCATCAAAAATTGCAATAACTATTGATTCAACTCTCTTGGGTGAGCTTGATAGGCTTGTCGCAGAGAACAAATTCCCTAGTCGAAGTAGAGCTATTCAAACCGCAGTAGCCGAAAAGCTAAAGAAAATTCATGCAACTAGACTCGCAACTGAGTGTTCAAAACTTGATTCAGCATTTGAACAGTCTTTGGCTGATGAGGGGTTAAATGAGGAGTTGGAATCTTGGCCAGAATATTAAGAGGTGAAGTCCGTTGGGCTAATCTTCAACCCACAATTGGTCATGAACAAGCAGGAAGGCGTCCTGTCCTTATTCTAAGTGAAGACGTATTTAATCACCGGTCAGGTACAGTAATTGGAGTTGCTCTAACTAGTCAATCCCCTTCTGCTGGGTTTCCGCTCACTCTTGAACTTGACTCTTCCCAACTACCCAAGAAGTCATGGGTTAAAATTAGCCAAATCAGGACTCTTTCGATTAAAAGGATTGGAAAGAAATTAGGAATAGTCAATCCTGAAGAAATAACAGATGTGTTAGAAGGTTTGAACGAAATCCTGGGAGCATAACGAGCCTGTCGAAAAAGGTCTCTAAATAGTAGTCTGCCCCTTGTACAACTGTTGGGTGCTGGTACTTTCCAAAACGTAAACAACGAATATCATGAATTCTCCTGAAAACGAATAAGCCCCAGCAAACGAAGTCTGCCAGGGCTTGGGGGGGTGGAGCCTAACGGGATCGAACCGATGACCTCTTGACTGCCAGTCAAGCGCTCTCCCAACTGAGCTAAGGCCCCATATACAAAGAGAAGAATTGTGTGACTTCTCAAATAAACCGATTGTCAAAATTCTGTGCTACCCAAATGACCTTCCCAACTGCCTGTCCGGCGTAGTCTGTTAAGACGAAGACGGAAGCTAAGGCCCCAATTTGGGACGAGCAATATAATCGGTGCCCAAGGGGTGTCAAATCATTTTGATTGAGAAAAATATCATCCAGCTAAGAAAAAAGTGAACGAATTTAAAGAAGCTTAAATTCGACCTTTGACCAGCACAATTTATTTCTATTTTAACATCGTGATAACGGCCAATAACCAATCACCACCCCTTCAAAAACCCCTGCAAGATTTTGCATCTCAATTAACTGACTGGATCGGTCACTTTGCAGTTTCTGGGTAAGGATATTCCGTCCCCCCTTACCCTCGCCTCCGGCATTCTCGGCATCTCTTTCTCTTCGCTCCAACGCATCATCCGGGATGGTGCTGGCATGGTTACCACTAAATCTCTAAGCCTGGAACCACGCATTGGACATGAAGGACCTATTATTGCCGAGTTCGAGGGAGGCTTGATCAATTCCGTGGGGTTGACCAACCCGGGTATTCATGACGGACTACTGGAAGTCGAAAAATTCCATAAAGAATTTGATGGTGTTTCTATCGTTAGCGTCTTCGGTGGTAATGCTACTGAGTTTGTACGCTTGAGTGAAGCAGTCAATCATTCAAACGCTGATTTTCTAGAGCTGAATCTATCCTGCCCCAATGTAGAGGATGAATTCAAACGTCCCTTTGCCCTGATGCCCGAAAAAATCACAGAGATTGTTGCTGCCGTGAAGTCAGTCAGTCAGATTCCTATTCTGGCTAAATTATCGCCCAATGCCTATGATGTTGCTCTGATGGCTTCCCTGGCTGAGGATGCTGGTGCCGATGGTATCACCATGATCAACACACTGGGACACGGAATGGTTATTGACGCGATCGCTAAGCGTCCTGTTCTACGTAATAATTTTGGTGGTATCTCTGGTCCCTGTATCAAACCGCTAGCCCTCAAGTTAATACACGATGTTTATCAAAAAGTGCAGATCCCAATTCTTGGTACTGGTGGAGTCAGCAACGGTCTGGATGCTGTTGAGATGATGATGGCCGGTGCCTCTGCAGTGGCCATTGGCTCAGCAGTATATGAACGAGGCTTGGATGTTTTTAAAATAACCAGATCGGAGATGGAAGCATTTATGGCCCAACACGGCTACTCCGACTACTCCGATTTAATCGGTATACTTCAGGAGAATTGATTGTGAAACGCGATCGTCAAACCATTCCCATTGCTGCGATCCGTGAAGAAAACTCCTCCCTGCGTACGTTTACCTTTGAAACATCCCTGAAAGCTATGCCTGGTCAGTTCATTATGTTGACCATCTTCGGACAAGGTGAAAAACCGTTTTCTATTCTCGATGTAACCAAAACTTCATTTTCCATGACAATAAAAAAAATAGGACCTCTAACAGAGCGTCTATTCCAAATGCAGGTGGGTGAGCTGGTTTCCATCCGCGGTCCGTATGGCAAGGCCTTTTCCACAAGAACAGATCGAGTTCTGATGGTGGGCGGAGGGTATGCCACACCACCTCTCCGCTTCCAGGCAAAAACACTTCGAGAACTTGAAGTAAACTATCTGGTAAATATTAATGGGGCTCGCAGTCAAGCTGATTTGCTTTATGTCCCTGACTTCGATGATTATTGTGATCGCTCCCTGATCGCCACAGATGATGGTTCTCTGGGGCACAAGGGTACTGCTGTGGATGTAATGGATGCTGTACTGAGTGAAGAGTCGTTTGACTATATCTACATATCTGGACCTGAGCGGATGATGAAAGCGGCTGTAGAAGTTGCCCGGAAATATGAGATTCCCTTTGAGGTTAATCTGGAGCGCTATATGAAGTGCGGGGTGGGCATTTGTGGCTCCTGTGTCATGGATCCCAACGGCTTTATTCTCTGTGTTGAGGGGCCAGTGGTTGATTCCATAAAGATAGATCAACTTGAAGAATTTGGTGTCTCACACCGGGATAAGACCGGTCGGATCGTGGCACTTTGAGTGGGAAATTTTTAACCGCAAAGTTCGCAGAGGACGCAGAGGTTTTGCTTGAGTAGTGTAAACAGTAAGCTCAACGATAATTAAAAAATTTTAGAATATTGGAGAAATAAACGGATGGAAAATGGTAAACGAACTCTGATCCTGGACCTGCATCGCATCGGTGCTCTGAAATTTGGCGAATTCAAACTTAAGTCGGGGGCAACGTCACCCTTCTATATTGACCTGAGAAGTATCATCTCTTACCCGGAAATTATCAGGAATATTGTTCAGTTGTTAAAAACTGCTCTAGCTGATAAACAGTTCGATGTCATCACCGGGATTCCGTATACAGCACTTCCGTTGGCTGCCCAGGTTTCGGTTGAGCTGGATGCTCCCCTGGTGTATCAACGAAAAGAAGTTAAAGCTTACGGCACGGGGAAGTTGATCGAGGGTCATTTTGAAGAAGGGCAGACCTGTCTTATTATCGATGATCTGATCACTACTGGTGAAAGTAAATTTGAGGCCGCTGAAGGCATGGAAAGGGCCGGACTAACGGTCGTTGACTTTGTGTGTTTGATCGACCGTAGCTACAATGGGCAAGAGATTCTGGCCAGCAAGGGCTATAAATTGTCATCTATCATCACAGTTGAGGATATGTTGAGTGTCCTGGGAGAACAAAAGCTGCTGGATGATAAACTTGCCCAGAAAGTGCGGGATTTTGTCAATCAACCCGTAGAAAAACCGCACTTAAAATTTTCAGATCGTTTGGCTGTCACGACTGCCCCAATGACTCAAAAACTCATGGAAACCATCCTGCGCAAGCAATCCAATCTGGTGCTTTCATTGGATGTGGAGGACACAGCGACATTTTTTGATATCCTGGAGAAAACAGGTCCTGAGATTTTCATGGTCAAAACTCATATCGACATCATTAAAGATTTCAGAGGTGATTTTATCCCTCGTCTAAGAGGGTTGGCTAAAAAACACGATTTCATCATATTTGAAGATCGCAAATTTGCCGATATCGGCAGCACAGTGCGTAAACAGTTTCGCTCCGGTGTCTATAAGATTGCGGATTGGGCCGAGTATGTCACGGTGCATATGATTGCTGGCGAAGCGATTTTGGATGGTCTTTTTGGAGAACTGGAAGTACCTCGTTCAGGATTTCTGCTGGCCCGCATGAGTGCCAAAGGCAATCTTATCTCAGAAACCTATACCCGTCAGGTTCTGGAAATCGGGAAAAGGCGTAAGGAATGTGTCAGTGGCTATATCGGACACGGAGCGGATGTGGATGACATCAAACGTTTTCGCAACAAAATTCCTCAGGATCAGCTATTACTCATGCCTGGTGTGAATCTGGATAGCAAGGGAGATGGCCTGGGACAACAATACCTCACTGTTGAAGATGCAATTACTGGTGGTGCAGATGCCATCATCGTCGGACGCGGAATTGTCGCAAGCAAAGATCCTGCGGCTGCGGCTAAACGCTACCGAACTGCTGCCTGGCAGGCGTTTAAAAGAGTAAGTGACGAGTGACGAGTGATGAGTGATGAGTGATGAGTGATGAGTGGTGAGTGACAAGTGACGAGAAAATGAATGAGATCCGGGGAATAGAATACTTATAGTTTTATCAGCAATGATGAAGCTGCAGGAAGTAAATGATAAATTATGAACGTTACCTTAACTGTCGCAATAATAAATAGTTATATGATCATTGATTATATTTATCAACATTTTGCGGCATTTTGATAGACTCAATGCGACGCTCTGCACCCTTTGCGGTTAATAAAAACTTATAAGCAACTTATTATAATAGTGAAAAGGATGACTGAATGAAAAATCTGATCTCCATGCGTGACCTGAGCGCAGACAAGATCCTGCAACTTTTGGCATTGGCCGAAAGCCTGGAAAAAGACCCCACCCAGCTTGATCTTTCACGAAGGGTAATGGCAGCTGTATTTTATGAAGCATCCACGCGGACCCGGATGTCATTTGAATCTGCCATGAAACGCCTGGGCGGTGAGGTAATAGCCATGGTTGGCACAAGTGGAACATCTGTTGAAAAAGGTGAGACCCTGGCCGATACAACCAAAGTAATTGCTCGTTATTCAGATATTATTGTCATCCGACATCCCCTGGAAGGCGCGGCTCGTTATGTATCAGAGCAAGTCTCTATTCCCGTGGTCAATGCCGGGGATGGTGCCAATCAACACCCCACTCAGTCATTACTTGACCTCTATACTATTCAGAAGGCCCAAGGTACTTTGGAGGGGCTAAAGCTAGCTCTGGTTGGTGACCTCAAATACGGACGCACCGTACACTCGCTGGCCTATGCTCTGGCTCAATTCAATCCTGAATTTTTCTTTGTTTCCCCAAAATCATTAAGTATGCCGATTCACATTTTAAATGACCTATCCAGGATGGGTGTCAAATTCAAAGAGAAGACCAAACTCAATAAGATCGTTGATGACATAGATATTATGTATGTGACCCGAATTCAGCGCGAAAGGTTTCCCGATCGTGAAGAATATGAGAAGGTCAAGAATGCTTACATCATTACTGCTGATCTTTTGAAAAATGCCAAAGATAACCTCAAGGTTATGCATCCGCTGCCCCGGGTCAACGAGATCACCACGGATGTTGATTCAACTAAATACGCTTACTATTTCGATCAGGCTGAAAATGGGATCTATATGCGTCAGGCGATTCTCGCGACGCTATTAGGGGAGGTAAAATGATGAAAGTGATGAAGGTTGATGCTATTCGCAATGGTACGGTCATCGATCATATTCCGGCGGGACGAGTGCAACGGGTGCTGGCCATTCTGAAACCTCGGGGGACAGATGTGGTCATGATGGGGATGAACTTTTCCAGCAAGGCCATGCGGAAAAAAGATATCATCAAGATTGAAGGACGGGAACTGAATCAGCATGAGGTCAATAGCATTGCCCTGATTGCCCCTGATGCCAAAGTGAGTATTATCAGGGATTTCAATGTGACCCAGAAGTTCAAGGTGGAAGTACCTGAGGTGATTGAAGGGCTGGTGTTATGTCCAAATCCAAAATGCATCACCAACGCCGAACCTATGTTGACCCGTTTTGCGCTGGTGGAGGCAAATGGTTCTAAATTGTCCTGCCAATACTGTGAGCGGGTATTTTCGACTGATGAAATGGATCATGTATAAACAGGTTAGGGAAGATTATGAACAAAGCTAAAGTAGCCATCATTTTAGGGAGTGACAGTGACCTCCCAGTCCTGGATAAGGGTTTTAAGATTCTTGAAAAACTGGGACTGGCCTTTGAGTTAAGAATTCTCTCTGCTCATCGAACCCACGAAGCTGTCACCAAGTACATCAACAGTCTGGATGATAAAGGGATTGATGTGATCATCGCCGGAGCTGGGAAGGCCGCAC
Source organism: Fidelibacterota bacterium (assembly GCA_029939675.1). GTDB lineage: Bacteria > Fidelibacterota > UBA8477 > UBA8477 > JABMPR01 > JABMPR01. The sequence continues at coordinate 108 of JAOZSM010000169.1, read as the reverse complement.
ATTTGCCAGGAGTTATTGCAGCTCAAACTATAAAACCTGTTATTGGACTACCGATTCGAGCCAGTCTGGATGGAATCGATGCTTTGTATTCCATTGTGCAGATGCCAG
>JAOZSM010000168.1 GCA_029939675.1 Fidelibacterota bacterium | reverse complement strand
CCAGTTTCCAGTTTCAAACTTCCACCTTAACCTTATCTTCACCCACAAATTTAGAAGGGTTATTATGTCACAAATTGGTCGAATGAATACACTCTATGTATTGCGGGAAGTAGATTTTGGGGTTTACCTGGATGGTGAGGAATTAGGGGATATTCTCCTCCCTAAGCGACAGGTTCCTGAAGGAACTAAAATTGATGATCAGCTTGAGGTCTTCATCTATTTTGACTCTTCTGATATCATTGTTGCCTCCACTCAGATCCCCCTGACCCAAGTCAATGAATTTGCCAGCTTACGGGTTATTGATAATAATGAAATGGGAGCCTTTTTAGATTGGGGTCTACCAAAAGACCTGATGGTGCCCTTCCGGGAACAAAAGCATAAGCTCTTGAAAAACCGGCACTATATCGTCTACACCTACCTGGACAATGTGAGCCAGCGGATAGTAGCAAGTACCAAACTGGATAAATTCCTACTCAAAGAAATACCAGAGTATCAGGTAGATGATGAAGTCAGTCTATTTATTGTCAGTCGCACCGACCTGGGCTACAAGGCTATCATCGAAAATGAATACTGGGGCTTATTGTTCAAAGATGAGGTCTTCACACCTCTGGAACAGGGACAAACGCTGACTGGATTTATTAAGCAAGTCCGTTCTGACGGGAAAATCGATCTCACCCTGAAACAACCGGGACAGTCAGAGCGGGTCCATGTTGACGCTGCAAGCCAAAAAATTATTGATGCTCTAAAAGCTTCCGGTGGATTCCTGGAATTAACGGATAAATCACCACCTAATGACATTTACAAAGCATTTGGTATCAGTAAAAAAGTATTCAAGCGCTCAATTGGGGGGCTCTATAAAAAGCGTCTGATTAAAATTGAGCCTGATGGTGTCAAACTGCTGGAGGATAATTAAATGATTATCCCGGTTGGGATTTGAATCCCAATTTGGTTTACCCCTTTTCGGGAGTGATTTTTTTAATCTAATTTACGCCCGATCCGTTTGACCTCTTCCAGGATCGATCGCAGAACCTCTACATCACTCGCTTGAACTTCTGAAGCAACTGGGTTTTCTGCCTGTTGCGAACCTCGGTAAGCTTTGACTTTAGCCCGCAAAGTTGAGTGCAGAGAATCAAATTCAGTTAAACCCTCCAATTTGCCTTCCTGTCCACCACCCTGAGGGCTTTGACCGGCAGTTTGGATCATGAGGGTCCCAATTTCCAACCAACGCTCGTAGAGTGAGCGGCTCAAAGTGAAATCCGTCACCGCAGAATACGGAATACTGACACTCTTCTTGGTAATAATACCTTTATGGACGACAACGCGTTCGTCTTCAATAGAATATCTCAAATTAATGATCCAAAGATACAGCAGCCCAGGAACAATGGCCCACATTGTAATGAGAACGCCAGCAACCCAGGACCAGACATATTTAACAAATTCAGCATTATCTGTATCCGGATCAAAGGTGACAACTATTCCCTGGATAATTAGAAATGCTAGAATAACAACCGTAGTAACGGTCAGCAGTGTGTAGATCTCTCGTCGCATCAACAGACTGATATTTGGCCTTAATTCCATGATCTTACTCCCCTTTTTAGCTGGTATTCAATGGTTAACGATCCCGCAAAAAGCCCCTCTCGCAGAGAATGCATAGACGCAACATGTTGATAATTAAGAACATAGCCCGTGTTCGTATAAATGACTATATTTATTGATGTCGGGGTGTTTTCATGTTCTGTTATATGCTTTTTGCGAAGGCGTCAATGGTTAGCTCACCGGTTTGGGTTGAATATCCAGGTACTTCTGAACATCAACTTCATCAATATATTTGGCATCCAGATGTTCATCTGCGTACTCCTGAAAAACACCTTCTGAGAGGAATACGTCGAACAAGTCAGCATCAATATGTTGATCAGCCTTAAAAAAGCCCATGATTCGCATGGCTTCTGAAAGCGTTTTTCCTTTTTTGTAGGGTCTATCGCTTGCAGTAAGCGCTTCAAAAATATCGGCAATACCCATTATGCGAGCCTGGATAGACATGTCCTTTTTTGTTAAGCCCTTAGGATACCCGGTCCCCACCATGGTTTCATGGTGACCTCCGGCAAATTCAGGAACTCGTTTTAAATGTTTGGGGAAAGGCAGTTTTTCCAGCATATCAATGGTTACCACAATATGATCATTAATCTTATTCCGTTCAGCATCGTTCAGGGTTCCCTTAGAGATGTTAAGATTCAAAACCCACTCATCACTCAGGAGGTCCTGTTCTTTTCCATCTAGAATAATCTGTCGCTTCGCTATTTCACGAACGCGATCCTGTTTATCACCAGCCATAAATTCACCGCCGGTGTTACAGACATTAAGAAATTCCTGGTCATCATCCAACTGGAGCAGTTGAGCAATTTTTGTGGCCTCCAGTTCAGCTCGTTCACCTACATCATTTGTCTGGGACAAGCCTCTCAAGTATTCAATTTCAATATCACGTCTGAGAACTTCAAAACGTGTATTCAGTTCATGGACCCGATCATAAATGGTTTCCAGCTTGGTGGCTTTATCCACAACGTATTCTGGTGTTGTAATCTTGCCTACATCATGCAGCCAGGCCGCGATCCGCAATTCATCCATATCTTCTTTGGAAAAATTCACATCTGCAAAGATTCCGGAATCCGCTTGATTCACCTTTTCAGCCAACATGATAGCCAGAACGGGAACCCGTGAACAGTGTCCGCCGGTATAGGGTGACTTTTCATCAATGGCATCAGCAATCAGCTGAATAAATGACTCGAGCAGCTTTTCAAGGCCTTCAATCAATCGAACTGTCGTAATTGCAACAGCGGCTTGACTGGCTAAAGACTCGATCAGCTTTTGCATATCCGCTGAGAAGGGGATGATTTTACCCGTTACTGGATCTGCAGCATTAATCAACTGCAAAACTCCGATAATATCGTTTTCATGATTTTTCATGGCAATACATAGAAAGGATTGAGAACGATAATTGTTTTTTAAGTCAAAAGCCTTGGTTCCAGAAAAATCAAAAACTTCATTTTCATAGGCATCGGGAATATTTAGAGTTTCGCCGGATAACCCAACGTGGGCAGAAATCATGTGATTATTCGCTTCACCATTTTCCAGATATAGTTTTACGGGATAGATAAAATCTGGAATCGGGCTTTCACTAATACCGCCCCAGTCCGTCCCCAGGGTTTTGGTTTTCATGATCTCAAAAGCCAAACGGTCATCCTCTGATCGAAGATACAGTGTCCCACCATCTGAATTGGTGATGCGCATGCTTTCCACAATAATCAAATTCAGCAGGGTTGGTAGATCGCGTTCCTTAGATAATTGATAACCAATCTCAGCCAGTTTATCTATTTGTAATTCACACTGTTGAATGTAATCCAAAACATTAGGGTCAGTTTTAGCCAGGTATTCTTTGACATCCTGGCGATTTATATAGGGTTTGTTCTTCATGTCTGCTGTCTCCGGATTCAATAATTTCCAACAAGAGGATTAAGATAACCGTAAGATTAATAAATGGATGCGTTTTTCTTGTCTGTGCCAAATTTTAGACCGGGGCAATTGCTAGTATTTCTAAGTGGAAACAGGCCTAATGCCCATCTCTGCGAATCATGCACATCTTCTCCTTTACCATGAAATTCATCCGTGATTTATCTAGTGCACTGCATTATCTTCGCCGTAATCATTCAAAGAAGGAGCATCCATGAAGAAAACCCTTGTTCTAGATACTAATGTCATACTCCACGATAGTGACTGTCTTGACAATTTTGAAGATAATGATATCGTATTGCCTATGGCCGTACTTGAAGAACTCGACCACTTCAAAAAGGGGAATGATGTCCTTAACTATCATGCCCGAGCCTTTGTTAGAGCCATCGAGGAATTGTCTTCCGAAAAATTGTTCGAGGCCGGAGTTAAGCTGGGTAAGAAGCGGGGGTCTTTCAGGGTAGAGATCAACTCGGTGAGCGAGGATCTAGCTGGAGTTTTTACTGAAGATATTACGGATCACCGGATTCTTTATACTGCCTATGAATTGGCTAAGCGTGAAAAGCAACGGGTGGTCCTGGTCAGCAAAGATGTGAATTTGCGCATGAAAGCCAAAGCTCTTGGTTTGGAAGCTCAAGATTATTTTACTGATAAAGTGGCCAGTATTGATGAGTTATATACTGGTAAATCCACTCTGGAACATGTTCAACCCGAGTTGATTGATAAACTTTATCAAACTCCTTTTGAAGTACCCTTTGCTGAAACTGGCCTGGAAGACACACCAGCACCCTGGCATCATTACATCTTGAAAAATGTTCAAAAGTCAGCTTTGGGGGTCTATAACCCTAATATGGATCTACTGCAGCGGCTGGATAAGCGGACCGCCCATGGCATTTTACCGCGCAATGCTGAACAGCTTTTTGCCCTGGATATCCTCACCAATGATAATATTCCCCTGGTTTCTATTACGGGAAAAGCGGGAACGGGAAAAACCCTATTAGCCCTGGCAGCAGCCATGGAGAAAAAGCGCTCATATCGCCAGATCTACATCGCCCGCCCCATCGTACCTTTGAGTAATAAGGACATTGGCTATCTACCTGGAGATATAAAATCCAAGATCGATCCTTATTTGCAGCCGCTCTGGGATAATCTCAAGGTGATCCAAAATCAGTATCTGAATAACGACTCCGAGTTTGAGAAAATTAACAAGCTGGTAGATGAGGAGAAGATTGTCATCGCCCCACTAACCTACATTCGTGGTCGCAGTCTACAGAAAATCTTCTTTATCGTGGATGAAGCTCAAAACCTGACACCCCATGAAATCAAGACCATCATTACCCGGGCAGGGGAAGGAACCAAGGTTGTCTTCACCGGTGATATCTTCCAGATTGATCACCCTTTCCTTGACAGTCAATCCAACGGATTATCATATTTGATCGATCGGTTTAAGGGACAACGACTTTATGCCCATATGAATTTGGAAAAAGGGGAAAGATCTGCTCTGGCCGAATTGGCTTCGAATTTGTTGTAAGGCTTAACCTTGAGAAAATTCATAAAATTAAACCTCGCCAGGTAAAAGTATCAGCTTTCCGTCGATTATTATTCCAGTAGAGTGGCTGCACAAATCTGATTAAATTGGATCAATATCACCATGGGGGACTGTTGCACACAAAGGAGTTCGAAGGCCATTTATGTAGCCCCCCTGGTGATAATATTTAACCAAATAAATATCCATATCTTAGTATAAGATAAAGATGTAAAATGCAGCTCTGTTTTTTTAGAGGTCTAGCGAGGTGCTTCTAGCTGGGGTTGCATGAAAGTTTCTGAAGCTTCTGTGAATTGTTTTGTGTTCTTAAGGACAACTGAATAACTAAGATCCAAAGACTGGGAGAGACGCTTCTTGTTGTAGCCACTTTCCTTGAAAAGATACTCATAAATATCATGTTCAAACTGTGCACCAGCTTCTTTAAAGGTCTTATCACGATGGAGTTGAACATACTTCTGTAGAGACTCAAAATACAGATCAGCTGGCAACACCATATCTGCATCTTTGAGGTCAGGGAACTTGATTCCACGCAGATCCCGCATCCGTTTAGCGAGAGAATAGAAGGTCGTGGAGATCATATCGAGGTGTTTAAAGGTCTTCTGCCCTATCCCTGTATGAATAAAATGATACACAAAGAAATTATAGTGAAAGAGATCTTGAACTCTAACCCAGGATTTACCTTTAGCCCATTCAAAATAGTTTGACACTGTGATATTGTGGAAGGACTCTGGTAGCTGGGATGTTACGTATTCTGTGTATTCTTTTACCGCTCTTAGTCTTGAACCAGTAAGAGGAAGCCCTGCTTCCTGTTGCTCCATACTTACATCATAGCCAATTTTAAAATAATGAAATGCTTGCTGCGGTGTATCTGAATAATCTCGTATAAGCTTACCTGCTAATAAGGCGAGTCCTGGAATTTCAGAAAACACACCGTGAGCCTGTGCATACTCCAAAGCGTCTTGAACAAGATCAATAGCCTTGTCGTTTTTATCCATTACTCTATATCGTAGTCCAAGGTTCTTCATGACAATAGATTTTAAATAATGACTTTCAACAGAATCAATAAAACTTTCGTAATAAGTGACAGCATCTATGAACTTCCTTTGTTTGTGTAAAAGTAGACCAATAGAATTTTTTATAGTCCAAACTAAATATTGGAGATCATTAGTCTCTGCTAAGTAAAGAGCATCTTTATAATAGCGTTCAGCCTCTTCATAATTTCTTCGATCGTGCAAGAGTATCCCTAGTCTTTGCAGTCCGAGGATATGCATCACTGTAAGATTTGTATCTTTGAAACGATTAACGAAGCGAATAAGTCGATTAAGACTTGTTTTCTTCTCATTTTCAATATCCAATAGCTCAATCTGGAAATCCAGCAAGGATTTTAGTTTTGCGGAAGAATTTAGCCCTTGCGCTTGGACAAATTGTTCAAGCGCTGCGCCTGGTGAATACAGATGTTTATAAAATAGGCCATATTCATAATGCACATAGGCTAACGAATTATTTGCAGCTGATCCCGGATTTTTTTTTACTTCATGCCGAGCGATAGAGAAAGCACCATCAAAATAATTCTGAGCCTGATGATAGTGCCCCTCCAGAGAAGCAATCTTAGCTTTCCCTGCAATAAGTACAGACTGTATAGTTGGATCTATATCGCTTAATGCATC
>JAOZSM010000167.1 GCA_029939675.1 Fidelibacterota bacterium | reverse complement strand
AGAAAAATTGGGGAGCGGGCTACTTCCAGAATTGGCCCATCATGCGGGAAATACTCGAGGAAGTAAAAGTCACTGGCCTTAAGACCCATCATAAAGGCATGGTTGGTCGAGCGGACAACATGCTGTATACGGATTCCTTCCCACCGGAACTCAGCAATTTGACCCTAATCAAAAAATATGCTATTCATAAACCGGACCCTGTCACATTCATGAATGCCCATCTCTATGACTATGAGAAGTATTATGGGAATGATAAATTCGTTATTCCATTGGAAATGATAGTTCGTTTTGGTGTGACAAGCGGTTCTTCGATTCTTAGAAAATACAAGGCCATGGGTGACTCAGGGAGAAAAGCTTATCTGAATGAGTTAGGTCTTGGCAACGAGTTGGCTCCCTGGCAAACCTTTGAGATTCCGCTTACCGATCTGACAACCAAGTATGAACCAGAAGATAGAGCGATGCCGAAGCAGGAGGCTCTCCTGGTATCAGGTATCGGTGGAAAAATGTTCACTGAGTCTTTGACACGGGCCATCCTGGCGGCCTTTATGGTTCATCGGATATTCAATAGAATGGGGCTGAATCTTTGGGACTTGAAGTGGGAGCTTGCAAAAGATGGGGATGATCTCGTTTTTGTTGACACACTTGATACAGATTCTGTAAGAGCAACGCTTACCTGCAATGTGGAAGGTCATAATTATATTGTGAACTTCAATAAGCAGGCAATGAGAGACTATTATATCATTATACATGATGACTGGTATGCAGCAGTTAACAAAACTAAGCAGGAAGCAGCTGTATCTGGTGAAAAATTTACCGATATTCTTAAAAGAGGACAGGAACAGGGGCTTTATCCTGATACCCCTGTTGTTGATCCTGACTTCATGCAGATTCAGGAAGAAAAATATCTTATTATCAAAAAATTCATCGTGGAAAAAGGAATTGGTGAGGGATATGAGCAGGCAGTAGCTGATATTGCCAGACGTGAAGTAGCATACTTCCTGCAATCGAAAAATAAAGATATGTATCAAAAGCTAAATGCTATTGACTGATGAATAGACATTCAACACGTTTTCTCAGAATTGTGTTGTTAACTAATAATAGAGGATGATTAATAAAATGTTGAAAGCGATCGTGACCGTTATGTTGAAGAAGGGCATCTTTGATCCTCAAGGACGAGCCGTTCAGAATGGATTGGAATCAATTGGATTCGAAGGTATTGGCAGTGTTCGGGTTGGTAAACAGATAGAGCTCACCCTGGAAACTAAAGATAGGGCTGAGGCCGATAGCTCTGTTCATGAGATGTGTGATAAAATGCTGTCCAATCCAGTGGTAGAATCCTATAGCTTTGAGATTGTGGAGGCCTGATGAACTGGGGTGTACTATTATTCCCCGGTTCTAACTGTGCCGAGGATTGTTTTCATGTCATTGATAAGGTCCTGGGAAAGCCAGTAACTTATCTATGGCACAAAGATACTGATCTGGGTGACGTGGATGCCATTATCATCCCCGGTGGATTCTCTTATGGTGATCATTTGCGTCCGGGTGCGATTGCCCATCTATCTCCAGCTATGACTGCGGTTAAAGATTTTGCCGACAGAGGTGGACTGGTTATTGGTATTTGTAACGGGTTCCAGATTTTAACTGAAGCTCGCATGCTGCCAGGTAGTCTCTTACAGAATAAGGGAATTAAATTTCTTTGCCAGGACCAGACGCTGAAGCTTGACAATACTGACACACCTTTTACCAGTGAATATGATCCTGGTGATGTGGTAGTATTCCCAATTGCCCATAATGAGGGTAATTACTACGCCAAGCCCAAGACGATTGCTGAAATGGAGCAGAATGGCCAAATTCTGTTCCGCTATTGCAACGCTGATGGTGAAGTTAGTGATGCCACCAACCCCAATGGTTCCATCAACAATATTGCCGGCATCATCAATCGTGCTGGAAATGTTGTGGGAATGATGCCCCATCCTGAACGTAGTTCTGATGCTGTTCTGGGGCTGAGTGATGGCAAAGGTGTTTTCGTCTCCATGTTGAAACATCTGGAAGCAAAACATGGATCGGATCAATAAGATGAGTGAGAAGAAGTCTGGCATGGAAGAAAAATTATGGATCAAAGCCGGGTTAACCGACTCGGAATATGAATTATTGACCAGCCACATGCAGCGTGAGCCCAACACAGTGGAACTCGCCCTATACGCCCAGATGTGGTCCGAACACTGTGGCTACACCCATACACGTCCACTATTCAAACACTTCCTCACTACGGGACCCCGGATCGTTCAGGGACCTGGTGAGAATGCTGGAATCGTGGATATTGATGATGATGAGGTCCTGACCTTTAAATTGGAAAGTCACAATCATCCCTCAGCGATTGCCCCTTTCCAGGGAGCTGCTACTGGTGTGGGTGGCATTGTCCGTGATATCTTAGCCATGGGCGCATATCCCATCGCATCTCTGAATTCTCTCCATTTTGGACATCCCGGTGACGCGGGTCATACCCGCTATTTGATATCGGAAGTGGTCCACGGAATTGGTGAATATGGGAATTGTTTAGGAGTACCTACTGTAGGTGGTGAGTTACGTTTTGCTGATGCCTATAAAGGCAATCCTTTAGTTAATGCCATGTGTGTTGGCTATATGAAGAAATCCCAAATTAAAAAGGCCATAGCAACAGGCGTTGGGAATAGCCTGATGATCGTGGGCAACCTGACGGGTCGGGATGGAATGGGCGGTGCCAGCTTTGCTTCCAAAGATCTTGATGAAGAGAACGAAGAAGATCGGGGTGCCATCCAGGTCGGTGACCCCTTCATGGAAAAATTGCTCATCGAAGCCTGCCTGGAAGTTTTTGAAGAGGATTATGTTGTTGGTGTCCAGGATATGGGCGCTGCTGGAATTTTATCTTCTTCAGTTGAGACAGCCAGTAAAGCTGGTAATGGTGTTGAGATAGATGTATCCCTGGTTCCCAAGCGGGAAGAAGCCATGCGTCCGGAAGAGGTGATGATCTCTGAATCACAGGAGCGGATGCTGCTCATCGTCAAAAAGGGGATGGAAGACAAGGTCAATAAGATCTTTCATAAATGGGATCTGCACGCAGTTGTGATCGGTCATGTAACTGATGATGGCCTGTATCGTGTTTTGGAGGATGGCAAGACGGTTGGTGAAGTACCGGTCTGGTCCCTTATGGATGCTCCAACCTATATCCTGGAAGGCCAAGAACCGGCTCATCTCCAACAAACCAGAAGTTTTAAAAACGAAGATGTCGCCGTTCCTGATGATTTGAACATTACTTTACTTACGCTATTGGGGGCCCCTGATATCTGCTCCAAGGAGTGGGTCTATCGCCAGTATGATCATCGGGTTCAGATGAATACTGTGGTGAAACCTGGATCAGATGCTGCCATTATTCGTATCAAAGACCGGGATAAGGCAGTCGGAATGACCATGGATTCAAATGGACGCTACTGTTATCTGAATCCTCGTCGAGGTGCCCAGAGTATCGTGGCTGAATCAGCTCGCAACCAGGTGGTTTCCGGGGCTGAGCCCATTGCCATCACAGATGGTTTGAATTTCGGTAATCCAGAACACCCCGAAGTCTATTATCAACTGGAACAATCCATTATTGGTCTCAGTGAGGCGTGTCGGGCCTTAGACACACCTGTGATTGGCGGTAATGCCAGTCTTTACAATCAGACCCCTGAATTTGGAGCTATTTTCCCCACACCTATCATTGGGATGGTTGGACTGGTTAAGTCCCTGGATCATATCACTACTATGGAATTCAAAAATGCCGGTGATTTCATTCTGATGATTGGAGAAACCAGAGATGAATTAGGAGCCTCAGAATATCTGGATCAGATTCACGGTCTCGTTACGGGTGATGTTCCTGAATTGGATCTGGAATTGGAAAGCAAGACCCAAAAATTCATTCTGGAGATTATCCGAGCAGGTTTGGTCAACAGTGCCCATGATATTGGAGATGGTGGAATGGCCGTCGCCCTGGCCGAATCATGTATTGCCGGTGAGCTTGGTGCCGAAGTGTCCTTTGATCTGGATCTTCGATCTGATTCACTGTTGTTTGGTGAAAGCCAGACTCGTTTCATGCTTTCTGCCAGTTTTGAATCAGCTGAAAAGATTATAGATCTGGCGTCTGAACAGGGCCTTGAAGCAGCAACTATCGGACGGATTAATACTGGTAATCAACTGATAATCAATAATTTGGATAATATTCTCATTGATGTCAATATTGCAGATTGCTCTGAAGCATTTAAAACCGGTTTTGATAAAATGATGAAAACAGATGCTTGATAAACTCAACGAAGAATGTGGTGTCTTTGGCATTTTTAATACCAAGGCCGAAGAAACCTCTCAGCTGATCTATTACGGACTTTTTGCCTTGCAGCACCGCGGTCAGGAAAGTGCTGGAATTGCAGTCAGCGATGGTCATCAGGTAAATTACTATAAGGACGAAGGTCTGGTTCAAGAGGTCTTCGATCCCAAACTTCTGAACTTTCTGAACGGGGTGCATGGCATTGGCCATGTCCGGTACTCTACTACAGGTGGAACTACCTATGAGAATGCCCAACCCATTGTTATTGTAAGCTCCAAAGGCCAGATGGCTCTGGCGCATAACGGTAATTTGGTTAATACCAAAATCCTGATGGCAGATTTGGAATCTCAAGGAGCTACCTTTCAATCTGGTACGGATTCAGAAACAATTCTAAAGTTGATAGCCAAGAATACTATTGAAACCGGGGATGTTGCTGAGGCCATCAAATTGACCATGGGTGTTATTCAGGGCGGTTACTCCATCCTGCTGCTTACTCCGGATAAACTTTATGCTTTCCGGGATCCAATGGGTTTACGGCCCCTGATTATGGGTAAACGGGATGACTCATACGTTTTTGCTTCAGAGAGCTGTGCCATCGACTCCATCAAGGGCGATATTATCCGGGATGTCCGTCCCGGTGAGATTATTTCTGTAGATGAAAAAGGAATTCATTCGGAGCAGATAGAAACTGGTTCAACCCATATCTGTTCGTTTGAATATGTTTATTTTGCTCGAACTGACTCGGTCATTGATGGTTTGAATGTCTATGAAGCTCGGGTGAATATGGGGCACCAGTTATTCAAAGAAACGGGTCGCAGGGCTGATATTGTGATTGATATTCCTGATTCCGGGACCTCCGCTGCACTGGGTTACTCACAGGCTTCTGGTGTACCATTTAGCAAAGGTTTTTACCGGAATGCCTATATCGGCAGGACCTTCATAAGTCCCAAACAGGATATGCGCGAGATTGGCGTAAATTTTAAATTGTCACCTATTCGCGGGAATGTTGAAGGTAAAAGTGTGATCATGATCGATGATTCCATTGTGCGCGGTACCACTATTACCCGGATCGTTAAATCCCTGAGACGGGCAGGCGCCAGGGAAGTGCATGTGATGATTACCAGTCCTCCAGTAAAGTACAGTTGCTATTACGGGATCGATACACCTGATAGTAAACAGCTCATAGCATCCAATAAACCAGTCGGAGATATTGCCATCGAGATCGGCGCCGACAGTCTTTCCTATCTTTCCCACGCTGGGTTGAATAGTAGTCTCTCAAAGGCTGGACTGGGAACCTGCATGGCCTGTTTTGATGGCAAGTATCCAGTACCCGTTGAGGAGAGCACATGAGCATAAATTACAAAGATGCCGGTGTAAATATTGAAAAAGGCTATGAAGCTGTCCAGCGGATCAAAAAGGATGTGGAATCTACACATGGTCCGGAGGTCTTGGGAGGACTGGGTGGTTTTGGGGGTATGTTTGCTCCTGATATGTCTGATATGACCCAACCGGTACTGGTTTCCGGAACGGATGGAGTTGGCACAAAATTAAAGCTGGCCTTCGCTCTGGATAAACACGATTCCATCGGAATTGATTGTGTGGCCATGTGTGTGAATGATGTGATTTGTACCGGAGCTCGTCCACTATTCTTTCTGGATTATATCGCCACCGGTGCTTTAGAGCCTCAACAAGTTGAAGGCATTGTGGCTGGCATAGCTGAAGGTTGTCGGCAGAGTGGTGCCGCCCTGGTAGGAGGCGAAACGGCTGAGATGCCGGGATTTTACGCCAGGGGTGAATACGATGTTGCTGGATTCACTGTTGGCATGGTGGATCGACCCAAAATGATAACTGGTGAGCAGATCAGTAACAATGATGTGATCATTGGTTTGACTTCCAGTGGTGTTCACTCTAATGGTTTTTCTCTGGTCCGTAAACTTTTCCCCGAAACCCGCTGGGGGGACGCATTTGGAAGTTCCACTCTGGGGGAGACATTATTGACTCCCACCAAGATTTTTGTGAAGCCGATTTTAAAGATAATTGAAAAATTTGAAGTAAAGGGAATCGCGCACATCACAGGTGGTGGGTTTATTGAAAATATTCCGCGGGCCTTCCCTGATCGATTCAAGGCTGTTATTACTAAAGACAGTTGGCCAGGTCAGCAAATTTTCTCTTTGATCCAAGCTACATCAGGTCTCGATGATGATGCCATGTTCAATACGTTTAACATGGGAATCGGTATGGTACTTATCATATCAGCTGATCAAAGTGAACCAATCCTGGAAGCCTTAAAGAATTTGGGCGAGGAAGCTTTTCAAATTGGTCAGATTGCCTTGCGTAAAGATGGGGATGCCAGTTTATGCTTCGCATAGGAGCCCTGGTCTCTGGCGGTGGTA
>JAOZSM010000026.1:4263-22789 GCA_029939675.1 Fidelibacterota bacterium | reverse complement strand
GTAGCAGGAAATCCGGCCCGGGTGGTAAAAAAGTTACCCTAAACCTGTTTTCAATGAGTGAAACGAATCAAACAGGTTTCAGTGCTCAGGATAAATTGAAACCAGTTTAGTCGTCATTTCATTCCTCCGGAAACTGGTTGGGGGGGTTAACGCTTGAACAATTCCTGGTATATCTGTTTTATGGATAAGACACCCGTTAAATCCAGGAGGGGGAAATAGAGTAGCACCAGAGCCAGGTTTAACAAAAGGTATTGAGTATTCATAAACTCCGGAATGAAATAGATAACGGCCATGACGGCAAACGTTTTGGTCATCTTCCAGAAATCGTAGGGAATTGGATAAAATCGGTGGACTACAAAATAAATAACCACACCCTGCACGATATAGGTCAGAACCAGAGCGTAACCTGCGGCCAGAAAATCCCATTCTAAAACGGAGAGAAAGAGCAGATTAGCGCTGATGTTTACCAGAAAGCCGACCCCGGTGAACAGGGGTATATACATGGTCTTCTTTTTTATATAGGCGCCGACAATAAAGTTCTGTGATAGACCAAAAAGGAGGTTACCCATCAGGATAAGCGGCACCACCCTTAAGCCATCCTGAAACTCTACTGCAATTATTGAGAAACCACCGAGGGGCATTTTTAAAAGATCCACCAGGACCATGGATACCCCGAGGTAGATAAATCCCGTAACGGCCACAAAAAGCGTGAAAATTTTGGCAAAGAGATCAGGTGCGTCGGGATCCTCACTCTTTGAGAGATAAAAAGGCTGCCAGGCAAAACGAAAGGCTGTAATTAATAGAGCCATAACCACTCCGATTTTATAGCCGGCAGCATATAAACCAACATCGTGTGCACCGAGGTAATGTTTGATCAGAAAGCGATCGCTGACACTGGTAAGCATTAAAAAGAAAACTGCTGGCACAGTAGGCAGCCCATACTTGAGAATGTTTTTCCAAATCACCTGGTCCCAATGAAAGCGGAACTGGCGCCAAAGTACCGGTGAACTAAGCAGGAACTTGGCTATAGAGCTGGCCACATTTGATAACAAAATGCCAGAGAGCCCCATTTTTAAATAGGCTACAAAATAGATGTTCAGTGACAGATTGATGATGACTTCAACAAAGACAATTATCACATAATTAAAGGGCTTATTAACAGCACGGTAATAAGCGATGGGTAGAAAAGCCAGGGCATCAAACAGAATGATCATGGTTAAGTACAGCAGCATGATCGAGGTTGACGGAATACTGATTAACCCCTCTGAAAATTGCGGCAGAAAGAGATAGATTCCCCCTGAAAGCAAAAGGGTTGAGACAAATATGCTGGTATAGACTGTATTGAGAATTTGTTTCCGGTTGGCTTCATCTTTCTCCGGGATAAAAAAGCGCATAAAGGCCGTATCCATCCCATGAATGAAGAAGACGTTGGTCAGGGCAATAAAGGAGTAGACCAGGCTATAAATACCGTATTCTTCCGTACTGATCAGGTTGGTGTAAAAGGGCAGGAGCAGAAAGGTCATCCCGCGATTGAGGATGTTTCCAATTCCATAGACCAGGGTGTGTTTGGATAGTTGTTTTATACTTGAAGCTGTTTTACTCATTGTTGAGGCGGTCCCCAGACTTCAAAGCTGGATCGATA
The DNA here is from genome assembly GCA_029939675.1 of Fidelibacterota bacterium. Classification (GTDB taxonomy): domain Bacteria; phylum Fidelibacterota; class UBA8477; order UBA8477; family JABMPR01; genus JABMPR01. Next base: position 21,147 of record JAOZSM010000026.1, on the reverse strand, counting down.
TTCTGAAAAATCTACTGGATAAAAAGACAGCATGTTGAGCTTTTTTAGAACCCGGGGTTCAGGCTTTCCTTCAAACTGGGCTTTTAACTCCAAATGTCGGGCTGTTTTCAGGGAATCAAATCTTTGTGAAATTGCCCGGGTGTTTTCAAACCGAAGATTGCCTCCTTCAAACCAAAAGCGGTTGACCACAATCCAGTTATTATTTTCTCTTTTCCAGGTTTCGGGATAAGCCAGGGATCGAATCTGTTTTTGGGAATATCGTTTTGAAGCCCAAATATCCCAGCCAGCCCGGAGCCAATCTGCATTTTTACCAGCATACATGGGCTGGGTAATGATCCGAGAAGTTTTATCCGACATGTGTTCCCCCGCCCACCGAAAAGCGCGCTGCATCACAACTTTGTCTTGGTAGTGTCCGTGAGCATGTAGCAGCGTGCGTATAAACATGGGAGAGAAAAGGATCGCTATCATGAAAATTGAGACCGCAACCGTAATCCGGGGAGGTATATTTTGAAGGCCTTCCGATTTCCTTAAGATATAGAAAACCCGCATAATACCCTCGGCCCCAATCAGAAACAGGGGCGGCATAATGGGTATAAGCAACCGTGGTTTTACTCCAAAATAAATGACCGACAAAACGCCCAATACAACCCAGGGTACGAAAAGCCAGAAAACATCTCGCCGTTTTTCTTTCCATAAACCGATAATCGCCATTACTCCAAACATGGCCAGCAGGGGTGAGAAAAAATCCCAGGTGAACAACATGCGGTACCCCACCCGCAGAATATTTTTTAAATAGATAACTATATTGAAAACAAATTGCTCGCTATAATCAAGCTGGCCATAACCAATGACAAGCGGGTTCCCAAAGTGGCTGTAGTTCGTATAGAGTTGAATTGAGGTGCCTGCCAGAAAACCAAAAAACCCCAAAATCCAAAAGGATGGATACAAATGGAAAGCCCAGATTCGTTTATCCCCAATGAGGTAAATGAGAAACAGGGGCAAAAAGAAAGCATAATTCCAGCGAAAAACAAAAGCAAGACCCAGTAAAAAAAATGACAGGAATAGATCACGCGGGCTCTGGGTATCCAAAAAGAGCAACATGAGATAAACCGCCCCCAATAGCATGGCTAAAGCCCCTGGGTCTGAGGCAGAATTTATACTGTGCAAAAAAGGACTCTCAGCAAGGGTGAGTAACAGCGCACCAATTATACCTGTGGCTGGGTTAAAAATCCTTTTACCCAAGAGGTAGGTAAAGGCCACTGCCAGGTAAATAAAGAATACGCCATGCCAAAAGGCACCTGCTTCTGGAGCAGCACCAAGGGCTGTACTGATCAGGATGAATGGAACCAGGGAGAGACTGGTCCCAATGGGCCAAATTGGAATCAGACCGTCAATAAGATATTTTCCCTGTTGAATCAGGCTCTCGGCACCACTAAAGTAGGCAACTGGGTCACCGTTATAGAGATAGGGACCTTGAAAGGGCAGGCGCAACCCCACCGTGATGAACAGCAGGACAAATAACACCAGATAGTGTTGTTTGCGTGTGAATGGATTTATTGCCAGCTGAACCTCCCGATGATTCTTATTTGCCACGAAGACACAAAGGCACGAAGTGTTGCCAGGGTGTTTTGTTTTTCGTCAGTATTAATCATATAAAGAAAAATAGAACCCGATACATCCCTGTTGAAAACGATCGCCGTTGTGTACTGGTGGCTCTTTAATGTTGACGAAACCGTAAAAAAAGATGATAAGTCACGAATACTGCTCTAACTGTTGCAATAATAAGTGTATATCTGATTATTTCGTATGTTCATGTCTATCACCACTTTGCGTCTCTGCGCACTCGCGAGAGGCGGTTTTTGCGAGAACATCAATGTTTATCTATAAGTTGAGTTCAAAGGTATCTCGAAAGACCCCGCTGGCACCAAAATTTTCTTTGAAGCGCCCCAAGCCAAAATTGGGTTCCATGTTGACGGTAAAAATGCCAAAATCCAAATATTTGAACGCATGCAGGTGACACCATTTGATGATCTCAAAAAAGAGCAGGTTCACTGCTCGCAAATGTTGAAATGCCTCATCATGGCTGATGTAGAAAGCCAAAACTACATCTTGATTTACTTCAAAATTGACCACGCCAGCAACCAGTTGCTCTTCTCGGTAGGCACCAAATAAACGAATCTTATCTGGAAATAGTTTTTTTAGCTTCAGCAATTCTTCCAGGGTGTGGGTGGGCTGAACATTATGGCGAATTTTAAGGTTCTGTTTGAGTAGTTTATAAAAAGCAGACCAGTCCTCACTTTCCCGAATCACAACCCCCTGCTTGATTGCCTTACGAACAGCGGTTCGATGTGAAGCCCGAAAATATTCAAGGTTCCTTTCGGGTGTGTCTTCTATGGTAAGCATGGATGAAACATCCCGTTTCAAATAGGAAAAGCCGTGTTTGATCAACGCAAAATCCAGGTAATTGCTTACCCGGCTTTGGTATATGGCTGGCGGCAGGGTCATTTGAATTCTGGCAAACCCAGCTTGTCTGGCATGCTCCAGAATGGCTTCTACATAATCATAACTATCCCGAATACTTAGATCTCGTTTAACGATGATCCCGCCATAAGATGACCCCTGATGACTGATCAAGGACCGGGTCCCTTGTGAGGTTACATCCACCGCCGGAAACAATGCTTTGATCTGTTCTTTTTTCTCGATGATTAAACTGTGATCAAGGAAACGATCCCCGGGATGGTAACCCAGAAATTTGCGTTCGTGAAAAATGGTGCCATTATTGGCCTGGTGAACAAAATCTTCCCAAAAAGGAGTATCTGTTTCTGTAAATTTGCGAACGGTAACGGACATTTTTGCTTAGTTGATTTCCCAGTCCTTTAAAACATCTTCGGCATGGGTAGCCACCTTGACCTTGTCATAAATTTTATCAATCAAACCGGCTTCGTTAATCAAAAACGTTTTCCGAAAAGTACCCATATATTTTCTGCCGTACATGGCTTTTTCACCCCAGACACCATAGTCATTAACCATCACTTTATCAACGTCAGCTAAAAGCGGAAAGTTCAGCGTTTGTTTGCTAATGAAGTTTCTGTGGGATTTTTCACTATCGATACTGACGCCGATCACGGCAATGTCATTCTTGGTAAAGGACTCAATATTATCGCGGAAGTTACAAGCCTCTTTGATGCAGCCGGGCGTTTGGTCTTTGGGATAAAAGTAGATCACCAGCTTCTTTCCCTGGTAATCATTTAAACTTACGGTGTTCTCGTCCTGATCGTTCAGGTTGAAATCGGGGGCTTTATCTCCAACACTCAGCAACTTTAATTTTTCCTTAACTTAATCATATAAAAATCAGGTTCTAAGAATGGGGCCTGAAAGTCTACGTAAAAGGGCTTTCATCTCTGCGTTAAAAATATCATCCTCATCCATTTTCAACTTAATGGTTTTGCAGGCATGAATTACGGTAGAGTGATCCCGGCCCCCAAAAAAAAGACCGATGGATTTTAATGAGTTGTGGGTGAGCTCTTTTGAAAGATACATGGCAGACTGACGTGTCAGGGCTACTTCCTGTTTGCGCCCCTTGCCATAGATATCATCCTTTTTCACACCAAAAGTTTCAGAAGTATGGTTGATGATATCTTCCATGCTCACGATAGGTTTGGCAATCTTTCCAGTGAGATCCATCAGAACTTTATGGGCCAGCTGGAGGTTGATATCACTCTTGGCCAGGGAAGAATAGGCCAACAGCCGGATCAAGGCTCCCTGTAATTCACGAATATTACTTTCAATGTTGGTCGCCAGATACTCTACGACATCGTAAGGAATCTCAATTCCCGTTTCTTCTGATTTCTGACGCAGAATGGCAACCCGGGTTTCAAAATCCGGGGAATGTATATCTACTAGCAGTCCTGCCAGAAAACGGGAGGTCAATCGTTTTTGCAGGCCAATTTCTCCCGGAGGTCGGTCCGTAGATAAAATGATGCGTTTCCCGTTCATGTGTAGCTCATTGAAGGTGTGGAAGAACTCCTCCTGGGTCCGTTCTTTCTTCTTAAAAAACTGAACGTCATCAACAATAAGCAGATCAACTTTACGATAGCGCTGGCTGAATAAACCGGCTTTATTCTCTCGAATGGCACTGATAAAATCAAGTGTGAATTTTTCAGATGAAATATACATCACTTTTTTGGTTGGATTGAACTGATGAAACCCGTTTCCAATGGCGTGTAGTAAATGGGTTTTTCCTAAACCCACACCACCATAGATCACTAGCGGGTTATACATATTATTGTCTTTTGAATTAACCACTGCCTCTGCGGCAGCTTTGGCAAACTGATTGTTGGGACCTTCTACAAAATTGCTAAAGGTAAATTGTTCGTTAAGATTGGATTCCATGCCATTGTGTCTCACAATGGGTTCTTCCGGTTCAAAAAATGGTTCGGGTTGACTTAATTCTGATTGGTCTTCTAGAACAATGGAATATTCTACGCGCATGGGGCGGCCGCTCACCTCTGCCAGGGTGCTGAGAATGATCTCGCCGTAATGTGACTTCATCCAATCATAAAAAAACTGGTTGGGAACCTTAAGGGTTAGAACTGACTGATCCTCAGCGAGCTGTTTTATAGGTTGAAACCAGGTCTGAAAGGTCTGATTGGCTACCCGTGTCTCCAATACAGCTTTAACATTTTCCCAAAGTGCCTGACCCAAAGCCTACTCCACTGCATATTAACAAGTTATCAACAATATAATCGGTTTCTTTTTTTGTTTCCCGCGATGCTAAAGTAAACTGATCGGCTTCCTTGTAAATCATTTTCTTTGCCTAAGTCTGTCTATCTTTTCTTTTTGTTTGTAGTGGACCGATCTTTTCTGGGTGGGTACGTTTTTTTGCAATCTCAGTTAAAGACTTGGTTTAATTTGTACAATAACCCTTATTTTCGAAGGCTTTTTTGATAGAAAATCAGGCTGAAAACATTCTAAAAAAGAAAAAGGCTTAACTGTTTTGAAAAATTGGTTTTACTACACTCCATGTTATATTGGTCGGCTTTTAAAAACATGTTATTTATTGGAGTAATGATTTACAATGAAAAGAACCTATCAACCTAGCCGGCGCAAACGTCGCAATAAGCACGGTTTCCGCGCTCGCATGAAAACAAAGAATGGTCGTAAAGTACTGGCCCGCCGCCGCGCCAAGGGAAGAAAACGCCTTACCGTTTCTGGTTAAGCAAATCGACCGGGCTACCATCACTGATTACTTTCAGAGCGGTCGTCGGTATACCATACGGGGAATAACTTTGTACACAAAACCCACAGACATTTTGGAAGTGGGTTTTTTAATTAGCCGCAAAGCTGGAAATGCTGTGAAGAGAAATAAAACCCGCCGGCTGTTTCGCGGGCTGCTGATTAACATCCTGGCATTTTTTCCCGGTCAACATGGTTACCTGTTTTTATTTCACCGCTCATACTATTCCGGGTCCGCTCTGGCCGGATCTGTTCATCAGTTATTAAACCGGGCCAATAATGCTGCTTAATAAACCTTTCATTTGGCTCGTGCGTTTTTACCAAATCGCCATTAGCCCACTTTTTCCCAGTAGCTGTCGTTTTTATCCCACTTGTTCACACTATGCTCTTGAATCATTCGAAAAATTGCCCCTGTGGAAAGCTTTACCAAAGTCTACCTGGAGAATCCTACGTTGCAACCCTTATAATAAGGGTGGATTCGATCCAGTTATTAAAGAATAAGGATTTTTAAATACTCATGACCGAACAAAACAGAACCCTCGTTGCCATTGCCCTTATGGGGCTCATCCTTTTAGTCTTTTTCTCTGACTGGTATCAGGAAATAATGGCACCCGGCAGTACGCTTCCTCAAAAACCTCATATTGAATCCTCTTTCTCAGCGGAAACCGATTCCAGCGCGACAGCCATCCAAGACAGTGTGGTACATACTTATGTAACTGCGGTTAGTGACTTTGACACCACCGCTTTGCCTGCAGTAGACGAAACAAATATTATTGTGTCTACCCCACTATATGAAATGCGTTTCTCCAATCGGGGAGCCGGAACCCTGGCAAGTGTTTTTCTCAATAATTATTTAACAAAAGATAGTTCCCGGGTCCAACTTATCTCTGACCTGGCCCAGGGTGTTCTGGCCAATCACTTCATCGGCTATGAAACAGAAGATTTCAATACCTCTGAATTCTTGGCTGTAAGCTCTCTGGGTGAAGGGGCTAACTATGATTTTCCGGTTTATGGAAAACCGGCCTCTTTTACTTTTGAGTTAAATCTTGGATCTGGTGCTAAACTACTTAGAACCTTCACTTTTTATCCAGACAGCTTTCATTTTGACCTTAAACAGGAGTTGATAAATTTTGACCAGGTTAACGCCGGTCGCTACTTTGCTACCAGCTGGGTGGGCGGAATTGCTCCCACGGAAAAAAATCGTAAAGATGATCTTTACTACTCTAAAATGTATGCCCTACTGGGAGATGATAACAGTCCGGAGGATTATTCTGCTGACAAGGACCGGGAAACAAGTGTTCAGACAGCCTTAACAACCTGGGTGGGTACCAGATCAAAATATTTCACCGCTATTCTGGTGCCAGAGCAGCCTGTTTCTGAGTTTAAATCTGTACGCTACCAGACTGCCGGGGACAAAGATTATTCCCAAAAGATATTTAATTTTGATGTGCGTGATTCATTCGACCGCCGGAATGCAGTCAGCGAGTCCAACTATCGGGTCTATGTTGGACCTTTGGACTATGGTATTCTGAAAAACTATGGTTTAAATTTTGAAGAAATGATGAATTGGGGCTGGTTTGGTTTGATAGGAAAGGGCGCCCTTTGGGTTTTTAAGGCTCTCTATCGCATTATTCCCAATTACGGAATTGTCCTTATCATCTTTTCTGTTTTAGTAAAATTGCTGCTGGCTCCTTTAACGAAAAAACAATTTTCTTCCACTCAGAGCATGCAACAGGCTCAACCTCAGATCACTGCTCTCAAGGAAAAATATAAAGATGACTCCAAGCGCCTGAACGAAGAAACCATGAAGCTCTACAAGGAGCTTGGTATTAATCCTTTGGGCGGCTGCTTACCCCTGGTGATTCAGATGCCGATCCTGATTGCCATGTTCAACCTATTCCGCACCACCATTGAATTGAGGGGGGCGGCTTTTGGTGGATTGGAATTCTGGATCTCAGATCTCTCTCTACCTGATACTGTTGGAACCTTTATGGGGTTTGATATTAACCTGCTGCCTATAATCATGTCTGCCACAATGATCTTACAGCAGAAGATGATGTCCCCAAGCACAGCAGCCACAAACCCACAGATGAAGAACATGCCTTATATAATGACAGCGGTCTTTTTCTTTATGTTCTATACTTTCCCTTCAGGCTTAAATCTGTATTACACCCTTTTCAATGTTATGTCAATTCTTCAACAGAAGCTCACACCCAACAAGCCTTTACCTGTTCTGGCTACACCAGTCAGCAAACCTGCAAAAGCAAAAAAGAAACGTAAAAGTAAGTGATTGGTAAATCTTGTTACCGTTTGACCAGGACACTATTGCCGCGATTTCCACGCCACCGGGTACCGGTGGCCTGGCGATCATTCGCCTTTCTGGCCCCCACTCCCTAGCCGCCCTTAAGCCGCTTTTCTCTGGCGCTGATAAACTAAAACCACGCTACGCCACCTTTGGTAAATTAAGTCATCCCGATCTTGGAGAGGGTGACTTTGATGATTGTGTGGTTACTTTTTTTAAGGGTCCTAACTCTGTTACCGGAGAAGACCTCCTGGAGATTTCTATTCATGGTGGTGCCTATTTACAACAAAAACTACTCGAAGTGATTCTTCGTGCACCCCATATCAGACCTGCGGGTGCAGGAGAGTTCACCTTTCGCTCCTTTATGCGGGGTCGAATTGATTTAAGTCGAGCAGAAGCAGTGGCTGATCTCATTCATGCTAAAGATGAAGCTGCCCATAAAAACGCTCGTCACCAGCTGGGTGGTGGTTTACGTGACCTGGTTGGAGAAATGTCCGACAAGCTTATTCAAATCCTTACTGTACTTGAAGCAGAGCTGGATTTTTCTGATCAGGAAATTGATTTTACACCTCTTGAAAGCCTTTTGGCTCCACTTGGTGAACTAAAAGACACAACAACAGCCCTGCTAGATACCTATTTCTATGGCCGACGCCTGGAAGAGGGGTTTCGGGTTCCCTTGATCGGTGCACCCAACAGCGGTAAATCCTCACTCTTCAATTTACTGCTTGGCGAGGAGCGGGCTATTGTCACCCCACAAGCAGGAACTACCAGAGACACTATTGAGAAAACAATTGTCGTTGCTGGCCATTCTTTAATCCTGGTTGACACGGCAGGCATCCGAAAAACCGGGGATGAAGCTGAATATTTTGGGGTTGATCGCAGCTTGGACGAAATTGAGCAGGCCGATTTGGTTATTTTAGTCCAGGCACCAGACACAACAACCAAAAATGCGCATTATGTTATCAACACACCCCAAATTACTGTTTATAATAAAATTGACCTCGTTACCACCCCCCCAGAAGACAAAGATATCCACCTCTCTTGTACCACCGGCGAGGGTCTTGACACACTTAAGCGATTACTTTATAAACATGTTATCAACATGAAAAACGACGGCGTGCAGGGTGTTATCTTAAACAGCGAAAGACATCGAGATATTTTTAATCGCTTTGATCATCAGGTCTCAAACTGTCTCACTGCTGTTCAAAATGAGCTTGGACCCGAGTATATCGCATCTGACTTAAGGTTAGCCCTGGATATCCTTGGTGAAATTACAGGCAAGACAACCCCTGATGATATCCTTAACCAGATTTTCAGTGGTTTTTGCGTCGGGAAATAGGTTAAGAGGATGAATGTTTCACGTGAATCATATGAAGTAATTGTTGTTGGCGGCGGCCATGCCGGTATTGAGGCAGCCCTGGCGGCCAGCCGCCTGGGGAAAAACACCCTTTTAATAACCATGTCTATCAATGCCTTGGGGAGGGCTTCTTGTAATCCTGCCATAGGCGGGCTTGCCAAGGGTCACCTGGTCCGTGAAATAGATGCGCTGGGTGGCGAAATGGCCAAGGCCACTGACGCCACCGGTATTCAATTTAAAATGCTCAATCGCTCAAAAGGACGGGCTGTCTGGTCCCCCCGGGCTCAGATCGACAAACACGCCTATAGCGCCTATATGGCTTCTGTCTGTAACGCTCAGCCGGGACTCACGCTTTTTGAGGATGAAGCGATAAAAGCCCTTACAAACCAAACCGGGACAACAATTACCGGCGTTACCACAATGAATGGCAGCCAGTTCTCATGTAAGACCCTAATATTAACCAACGGTACCTTTTTAAACGGCTTGATCCATATTGGTGATAAACAATTTTCAGCCGGTCGTATCGGCGAGTCCGCCAGTATTGGCCTTACAGAATCACTGGTTGAACTTGGTTTCGAAACGGGTCGCCTAAAAACAGGCACCCCTGCAAGAGTCAGGCGTGACAGTATTGATTTTTCAAAAACAATCCTGCAGACTGGCGATGCCAACCCGGAGCCTTTTTCATTCTCAACCACCAATTTTGCACCACCAAACGAAGCTTGCTATATCACAAAAACCAATCCGGAAACTCACGATATCATTAATGGCTCCCTGGAGTTTTCGCCTTTGTTCTCGGGTGTAATTCAAGGGGTTGGCCCCCGTTACTGTCCCTCAATCGAAGACAAGGTCGTCCGCTTTTCAGACAAGTCTTCACACCAGCTTTTTCTTGAGCCTGAATGGTCTAACGGGGACCAGATCTACGTAAATGGTTTTTCGTCCTCCCTTCCCGAAGATGTTCAGCTGGCCAGCCTGAGAACCGTACCAGGACTAGAACAGGTCGAATTTATCCGTCCGGGCTACGCGATTGAATATGACTTTTTTCCTCCCTCCCAACTAAAAGCCAGCCTTGAAACTAAACGCATACATGGACTATTCTTTGCTGGACAGATCAACGGAACTTCTGGCTATGAAGAAGCTGCCGGACAGGGATTAATAGCTGGCATCAACGCCTGTTTACTGCTTGACCAGAAAGAAGCTTTTGTTTTGGGGCGCCAGGAAGCTTACCTGGGGGTTCTGATTGATGACCTTATCACCAAAGACACCGATGAACCATACCGTATGTTCACATCCCGAGCTGAATACCGTCTTTTACTGCGTTATGATAATGCGCATTTCAGGTTGGCTGAAAAAGGTTTTCAGTTAGGCCTGGTTTCAGAGGAATTTCATAACTGGGTTACCAAAGAAAAGGGGTTGGCGCGTAAGGCTGAAAGCACTTTTGATTCAACCTATATCAAGCCTGATATTATTAATACCCTTATTCATGCCCAGGCTCCTGTCAAAGAGAGCCAGTCAATTAGCAACCTGCTCCGTCGTCCCCACGTGTCTATTGATATGCTGAAGTCATTATTTCCGGACTGGATCAAAGCCCTCTCACCCACCCTTTTGAATTTGATAGCAACCAACACAAAATACCGGGGTTATATCGACCGGGAGAAGCTTCAGGTCGAACGTCTTTCAAAACACCAGAAGATGCCCATACCAGAGACTGTTGACTATAGCGATATGACCGCTATCTCCTTTGAGGCTAGACAAAAACTGCAACGGATTCGCCCTGAAACCATTGGCCAGGCATCCCGGATCAGCGGGGTTAGTCCTGCCGATGTTTCCATTTTGATCATTCTTTTAAGAAAAAATGTTTCACGTGAAACAACCTGATCTTTTCTCGATAATATCTGATCTGTACAACCCTTCCGGCGCTAGCATTTTTGGAGTTGAGCCCCCACTCCTGCCGTTTTTGTTTAGTGTTGGTCCAGCAAAAAAACCGCGTGTTCTGGTCATGCCGGATAAATCATCAGCCGAGAGGCTCTTAAATGATCTTGTCGCCCTGGGGTTAAGCCAGGAAGTCCATTTTGTAGGAAGTGACCGGGTTGATGGAATTGATACTGGCCAGTCTGGACGAGCTCTACGAGCATTATTAGAAGCTCAATCTGCTCTTTATGTCACACGCTCTTCTGAATTGTTGAGCGGTATCTCAGAAAATACCCTTAAATCCCTTACTTTAAAAAAAGGTGAAAAATATTCCCTGAAGGATTTTGAAAGCGCTCTAGCTGAGTACGGTTTTGAGCGGGATTCTTTTGTGGTTGAACCCGGCTATTTTGCCGTGCGTGGTGGCGTTTTAGATGTTTTTCCTGGTGACCAGGACCAACCTCTCCGTTTTGACTTTTTAGGTAACACCCTGGAATCGATTTACGCTTTTGATCCAGCCACACAACGATCTGACGTTGAAATCGATTCTCTTAAAATATATCCCGAAGATCCTTTTGAGCGAGAAATTGCCGACCCTTTGTTTTATTCAATCCCTGATGGGGTTCAGTTTTTCCAGTTTCGACCGCTTGTAGAAGACTCGGACTCTTCCCGGGTTGCCGAATTGCTCCATAAAGAGCGTCCCCGTTTTACGCGGAATTTTTATCAACTAAAAAAGACTGGTGAACAAACGTTTGATATTGAGATCCAGCCCGAGTTTCAAAGAAACCTGGATGCCTTTCGGGCACGCCTCAGCTACCTCAATGATGAGCGTTTTCGTGTATATTTGTGTGCCGATAGCGGTATTCAGCTAGATCGACTTAAAGTCCTCTTTGAAGACTACCGTTTTGAGACCGTCCGCCTTTCCCTCTCCTCTGGGTTTATCGATCACCAGAATAAACTGGCGGTGCTAACTGATCATCAGGTCTTTGGGCGAAATCGAAAACGGAGTGTTATTCCTCGTGTTTTTCCGATTAAACCAGCCACACGGGTGGAGGCTTTCGATGAAGGCGATGTTGTGGTTCACCTTGATTATGGTATTGGAAGATATCTGGGAACCCAACTTATCCCGGTAAATAAGACCTTTCGAGAGGTTCTGGCCATCGAATATCAAGCGGGAGATCGTATTTATGTTCCTGTTGAAAAAATGCACCGGGTTCATAAGTATGAGTCTCAAGTCGATGCACCACCAAAACTCACCAAACTGCGTACGGCCGAGTGGGACCAGGTCAAACTTAAAACCCGTAAAGCCGTCGATAATTATGCTAAAGAATTGATGGAACTCTATGCGAACCGGTTTGTGGTGGAGGGGTTTAGCTACTCTCCCGACAATAATTTCCAGAAACGCATGGAAGCCTCCTTTATGTATGACGAAACCGTGGACCAGCTGGATGCTGTAGAGGATATCAAACAAGATATGGAATCCTCACACCCCATGGACCGCCTTTTGTGCGGTGATGTTGGCTTTGGAAAAACCGAAGTGGCCATGCGGGCTGTCTTTAAAGCTGTTAATGACTCCAGACAAGTGGGCGTTCTGGTCCCCACTACCATTCTTGCCCAGCAGCATTATGAAACCTTCCTGGAGCGTTTTGCCGATTATCCAGTTAATGTTGGCGTTCTTTCCCGGTTTAGAACACCCAAGCAGATCAAAGAAGTGCTTGTAGAGCTCAAAAAAGGTACCCTCGATGTGGTCATTGGAACCCATCGTCTCTTGTCTAAAGATGTTGTTTTTAAAAGACTTGGACTACTGGTTGTTGATGAAGAACATCGCTTTGGGGTTAAACACAAAGAGCGGGTTAAAGAAATTAAGACCTCTGTTGACTGTCTGTCAATGACCGCGACACCCATCCCCCGCACTCTTCAGATGTCCCTCATGGGTGCCCGGGATATGTCCATGCTAAAAACACCACCAAAAGACCGTCAACCCATAGAAACGGTGGTAATGGATTTTGATGACAAGCGCATCCGTGAAGCTATCCTGAAAGAAGTTGATCGGGGTGGACAAGTCTTTTTTGTGCATAACAGGGTTGAATCAATCGGTATCATGTTGCATCGCCTTCAGGTGCTCCTGCCTGGCGTACGGTTTGGTCTGGGGCATGGGCAGATGAACCCCCGGGCACTTGAGCGGGTCATGCTGGGATTTTTTAATCGGGAGTTTGACGTACTTTTATCCACCACCATCGTGGAGTCCGGATTGGATATCCCAAACGCCAATACCCTGATAGTGAACCGGGCTGATGCCATGGGTCTTTCACAACTTTATCAGCTGCGTGGTCGAGTGGGTCGTTCTCATCGAAAAGCCTCTGCTTTTTTTATTGCTCCTGGATTCAGGAAGCTAAGCGTTAATGCAATCAGACGCTTAAATGCCCTGGAACGGCATGCTCACTATGGAGGTGGTTATGAAATCGCCATGCGCGATCTTGAGATCCGTGGTTCCGGGAACGTCTTTGGGACAGAGCAAAGTGGTCAAATTGCTAATATCGGGTATCAACTCTATACTAAAATTTTGAAAGAAACCCTGGAGACCCTCAAGGAAATTCAAGGCGAACAGGCCGTTACCTTTCCCCCACCCGATGTTAGTATTGATCTCCAAATGCAGCTTCCCACAGAATACATCGAAGATACTGCGGAAAGATTGGCTGTATATCGCCGGATTGCCCAGGCAGAAACGCCAGAAACCCTTTATGGAATTCGCGGTGAACTCCGAGAGCGGTTTGGTCGCCTGTATGAACCGGTGATGAATCTTGTGGATGCCGCCTTAATCAAGTGTTTGGGACAATTACTGGGATTACGAAGTGTGACCGTCAAAGCCGGGCGAATTCAAGCGGATTTTTTACCAGAACACGTGGAACATGCTGGCCCTAAAATCATTAAAAGTTTGTCAAAAGCACTTGGAGAAACCGGCAAGGATGTGGAAATAATGAATAATCGGACCCTGACATTTATGGTAACCCATCACGGCCACGAGTCCCCTTTAAGTACCCTTAGAATATTCTTGGAAAGCCTTGTGCTCCAGTCTACATTTTTTGACAATGCCAAAAAATCATAACTCTAATATAATTAAAAGGTTAATCAAATGAAATCACGTTTCGCTATGCCTCTTTTTGCCCTGGGGGCTCTTGTCCTTCTGTTCTCCTGTTCCGGTCTTGATAATGACACGCTGGCAACCCTGGATGGAAAACCCGTTTTGCTGGAGAAATTTACAGCTCAAAATCCCGCTGCTCGCTTTGCGGATAAAGACCAGGAGTATATTGATTCTAAAATCGATGACTTCGTTCGAAAGGCACTGTTTGTTCAGGTTGCCCTGGAACGTGGCCTGGATAAAAATCCTGAAATTCAAGCCAAAAAGACGGCCACCGAGCGCCGTCAAATGCTCCAGTACGTATATAACCGGGCCATTGTTGATGCTGTTATCAGTGAAGAAGCCCTGCTTGCCAGCTATAATCGTTCTGGCAAAGAGTTAAAAGCCAGGCATATTTTAGTCCAGTTTGCCGGTGGTCCCCGCTCCCGTTCAGATCGCAGTAAGTTTGATGCTCGAACTATTATGGATGAGATCAAGAAACGTCTCGCCGGTGGTGAAAATTTTGAAGCATTAGCCAAGGAGTTTACTGAAGATCCTTCTGGAAAAGAAAACGGCGGAGATCTGGGTTGGTTTTCCTGGGGAAGAATGGTTGGTCCTTTCCAGGATGCAGCATTTGCCCTTGAGCCTGGCGAAACTTCTGATGTAGTTGAAACAGATTTTGGCTTTCACATCATTAAGCTGGAAGCTGCGCGTGATATAGAGCGCGGTAGTTTTGAAGACGAAAAAGAAAACCTTAAAAATCAAGCTCGTAAAGAAAAAGGTCAGGAGTTGACCCAAAAAGCCAACGCTTTTCTAGCTGCTCAAAAACAAGCAGCTGGTTTTGACATGAATACTGATAATATCCATGAATTCTTTCTGCTTTTTGATAAATCACCTCTCAAACAGGCCCCTCTGGATGCGGTCTTTACTGAGCTGAATTTTACAGCCCCAGTATTCACGTTGAATGGTGAGGAGCTTGGTAAAGACTGGATTGTTAATCAACTGAAGTCCCTGGACGATGGTCAGAAACCCCGCTTTAAATCCGAGAATCAGTTGATGACTATTTTTGAGCAGCTGGTTACCCAGGCCTTGATTGTCGATTTTGGTTATGCTAATAAATATGACCAGGAACCTGCTTTTGCTTCCGACATTGACAAGGTGCTTGAACGCTATGTTTATGATGCCTTTATTGACAGCGAGATTAATCAAAATCTTGATCCTACCGAAGAAGAATTAACCGGGTTTTACGAAGCTAATAAATCTGCTAAGTATATGGATAAAAAGAAAGTCCAGGTCCGTGAAGTTTTCGTAAAAGATAGCTTACTGGCTGTTGACCTCAAAAAACGGATCGATGCAGGAGAAGAGCTTGAAAAGCTGGCTGCAATGTATACCGAGCGAAAAGCCACCAAAGATAAACAGGGTGAACTACCCCCCTTCCAAGAGGGTCGCTATGGAATGATGGGCAAGAAAGCGTTCTCTTTAAAGCCCGATGAAATTGCTGGACCAATCAAGCTGGGTAATGGATATTCCATCATTAAACTGGAAAAGATCATTCCTGAAGCAGCCAAACCATATTCACGAGTCAAGGGACGTGTGA
Organism: Fidelibacterota bacterium; assembly: GCA_029939675.1. Classification (GTDB taxonomy): domain Bacteria; phylum Fidelibacterota; class UBA8477; order UBA8477; family JABMPR01; genus JABMPR01. The sequence goes on along the minus strand of JAOZSM010000026.1, from coordinate 5,633 downwards.
GAACTGAAATCGTGAGTGAATTGCGCACCAAGCGTACCGAATCTGTCTATGCTGAACTCAAAAAAGATCACCCTGTGAAAATTAATTATGCTGCAGCTCACGCTTTTTATGCTGCAGCTTCAGGCAAATAATCCTTAAATAAAACATGCAAAAAGTTTCTTTTTTTATGGTTGCAGCCCTTTTAGCGGGGCTGCTTTCCTGTAGCGATAACGATGAAGAGAACCTGATTGCCAAGGTTAATCACGAACATTTGTCCATAAATGAGTTAACCCTGATGTATCCTCAGTTTGTAGCCCTGGACAGCCTTCAAAAATCCCTGTTGGTTGAAAACTGGATCAGAGAAACTCTTTTAGCCCAGGAAGCAGAGAAAAGCCTGATTCATCGGGATCCGGTTTTTAACTATCGTGTAGAGACCTACCGTAGAAGGCTCCTGGCTGACAAACAGCTCGACGTTCTCCTTAAGAACAAGGGTAATGTAAGCCGAGCCGAAATTGAAGCGTATTATCAGAGCAACCTTGCTTCCTTCAGGCGTCAAAGTTATGAATTCTTTGGTTTTCATGTCTTACTCCCCACAAAGGATGAAGCGCGGGAACTTGAAAAAGCCATTGAAAAGGGCGATCTTGAGAAAAAACAGTCTCTCGTGGCCATGCACCCCAAAGAAACCGGTCTTTTTAAAGTGGAAAAATTGCTTCCGGAAGTGAAAGAATACCTCTTAAAAAAGAAGCGAGAAGGAATCTTTGGCCCTATAAAATCAGACCAGGGGTGGCATCTCGTTGAAGTAAAGACCTGGTATGATCGAGGATCTACCAAAAGCCTTGATGAGGTCTGGGAAGAAATTGCTGCCAGGCTTTCCGTAAACCAGCAACGTCATATTGAGGCACAACTCGTTGACAGTCTCAGAAAATCCAGTACAATTTTTTTTAATCGAGATGTACTCTATGGAAATTCTCAAAAATAGGTAAATCATAAATGCGAATCATTTTTCTCCTTCTAAGTACTTTGTTCATTCTAAATGCCTCTGCGCAACAACTTATTGATGGTGTTGCTGCCATCGTTGGCGAGAAGGCTATTTTATATTCTGAAGTGGATCAGGTTACCCAGGTTTTTGCTGCACAGGCTCAACTGCCCGCCTCGTCTGCTCCTGAAGTTATTCAACAACTCAGGGTGCGAGCTCTAGATGAACTGCTTAATCAACAGGTAATCCTTGAATATGCTCGTCAGGAAACCATTCAAGTTGAAGACCGAGCTGTGGAGATGCAGCTTGAACAGTCCTTGAATAGTATTGAACAACAGTATGGGAGCCTAAGAAAGGCATCTGAAGCGTTTGGTGTGGAACTTTATAAGATCAAATCTTATTATGAGGACCAGAT
>JAOZSM010000026.1:0-4163 GCA_029939675.1 Fidelibacterota bacterium | reverse complement strand
GATCCTGGCTCTGCAGCCAATGGCGGTAGTCTGGGTTTTGTTGGTCGAGGAGTGTTTGTTAAACCCTTTGAAGATGCCGCCTACGCCCTGAAGCCAGGCGAAATGAGCGGTATCGTTGAAACCCAGTTTGGCCTACATTTGCTGCGCCTTGATGATATCAAGGATGACCAATTAAGCATCTCTCATATTCTTCTAATGCCTGTGGCGGATGATTCTGATCGCCAAGAAACCATTCATAAACTGGAAGCGATCCGTGAAGAGATTCTTTCTGGCAAGACAAGTCTTGGTGATCAGGTTTCTGAATTATCTTCTGATGAATATGTCCGCTCTAAAAGGGGCCGGATGGGTTTGACTGATATTTCCCTATTGCCTGAGGATATTCATGATCTGCTTTTAAATATTCCTCTAGAAACTCTCTCTATGCCGATTTTTAGTGCAGACCAGCATCATCTTATCTTGGTTCATCGACGTGTTCCTGGAGGTAAGGTGAACCTGGTAGATCATTGGTCTGAGGTGGAAAGTATGAACTTGGAATTCAAAAAACGCAATCGCTATCAAAATTGGATCACCGATCAGCGTGAGCGTATTTATATTCAACTAAAGTAATACCTTTCTAGGATTTTGTGGGCTTATCCACACATCTCTTTGTCTCTAGATAAAGATAGCACACTGTTTATATTGACATTACACCTTCAATATGTATTTATCCTCACTATCCACACGATACTTATCAACACTGTTCTATTCTGATATCTCTCCAGATATCTGTGATTAAGTCCCTTTTAGACAAACCACACTCAAACACTAATTCACATATTTAAATAACATATCAACATTATTCACGTGAATATCTTATAGTGCAATATATTGATTCCTGAGGACTTAATCAAGTTTCTCATGAAAGTTATCAACACTTATACCATCACTAACTACTACTACTTTTAAATATAATAATACATCTATTAGTATATTACCGACTTGCCGGTCTTCCTTCATTTTTAAAAATGATGTCGCTTTAGTGTACATTATTGCACTCTTGCTTAACCTTTAGGCAGTCCTTTGTCCCTAGAGTAGTAGGAATTCAGTAATTATTGTTAAATACTTGTAATCCTGGCTACTTTTGCAAAATGATTCAGAAATAGTTGTCTTTATTACTTGATTGTGAACCATAATCGTCGATGATAGGCATAATACTTGTTATATTTAGACTGCTTTACATGGACTAAATGGTGACATGGTAATAGAATCGAAATTTTGTGAGGTATTTTTGTTAAATTCATTTATCGCAAGACAACCCATTTTGGATGAGAATACAGCTACCTACGGTTATGAGTTGTTATTTAGGGATGGTATTGAAAAACTTTTTTCAGCAAAAGCAGACGAAGATGCCACGTTGAGCGTTATTGATAGCGCAACCCTTACCTCTGGTTTCAATCTGTTATCCAGTAAAAAGCGGGTATTCATAAATTTTACAGAAAAACTTTTGCTGGAAGGGTATTGGACCATTTTACCAAAAGAAAAAGTGATTATAGAAATCCTCGAGAATGTTAATCCGACAAAGGAAGTTATAGAAACTTGTAAGTTCATTAAGCAAAACGGCTATATGATCGCTCTTGATGATTTTCACTATAGTGCCGAATGGGATCCAATTATTGACATTGTAGATATCATTAAAATCGATATTAAAGCATCCTCAAAAAATGAAGTAGAAGCCTATGCTATAAAATACGGTAAGCAGAAAGTAAAACTTCTAGCCGAAAAAGTAGAAACATTACAAGAATACTACTGGACTAAAAAATTAGGCTACACTTATTTTCAAGGCTACTTTTTTAGTAAACCAGAGATAATAAAGTCCGAACAAATTCCTGCTTCAAGATTAACAAAACTCAGACTGATCCATGAAATAAATAAACCAGATTTTGAATACAGCGAAGCAGAAGAATTATTAAAGCACGATCCAGGGCTCACAATAAAGCTTTTAAAATATGTAAATTCTGCTGCTATGGGTGTTAGAAACGAAATTTCCGGCATTAGACAAGCACTAGCTCTGATCGGTCAGGTAAATATCCGAAAATGGATTTCAATTCTAGCTGTATCTAACTTCACTGAAAAAAAGCCCAAGGAGTTAATGCGCCAAGTTGTTAAGCGGGGACAGTTTTGTGAACTGCTTGCACCACATTTTGGTTACCTGAAAAGGGAAGCACAATCACTCTATTTAATTGGCATGTTCTCACTTTTAGATGGGGTATTGGATTTACCAATGTCACAAGTCTTTGAAGAAGTTCCCTTAAGTGACGAGATCACAGATACCATTCTAGGTAAAAATACTCCATATAAAGATATTCTTCAACTGGCGATTACTTTTGAAACAGGAAACTGGGGTAAGCTCAATTTCCTTGTAAAAAAGCATAAACTAATGGAAAGAGAATTAGTTGAGGCACACGTTTCGGCTATAGAGTGGGCTGAAAACTTTATAGAATAAATTCAATCCCGATTTAAATAAATAATCCAAATTATGCAGTCCGAGTTCTCGTGTAAGAAAAATAACGATAGCTAAAAAATCAAATCCCAAAAAAAATAATATTTTCAGAAAAAATATTGAATGACTCTACCAAAGGATTACTTTGGAGTCCTTCGCTGTCTGTCATGGAGGGATAATTTTTGACCTGATCCACTAATTTTTCACACCTTTGTAGGAGCTATTGTGAATTCGGAACTGCGCCAAAAGATCATAAAAATTCTCACAGTTATAATCACTATTTACCTATTTCTTCTGAGCATAAAATTACTCGGACACAGCTTTAAGCTTTTTGGCAAAGAGTTCGCTGAGGCCATGCTCCAAACGACGTCGAACCCGTTCGCCGGTTTGCTCATTGGAATCGTAGCAACATCCCTCATACAAAGTTCATCAACGACAACAGCAATAGTGGTTGGCCTGGTTGCTGGTGGCGTTGTCAACTTGGAAAGCGCCATCCCTATAATCATGGGGGCAAATATTGGTACAAGCGTAACCAATACCCTTGTATCCCTTGGACACGTGGGAAGAAGGGCAGAATTTAAAAGAGCTTTTGCTGCAGGGATAGTTCACGATTATTATAATATCAGCGCGGTAATACTGCTATTTCCCCTTGAACTAAAATTTCACTTGATTAAGAATGCTTCGATCCTTTTAAACGAACGGTTTGCAGGAATTGGTGGGATGAAGATGTTCAACCCTCTTAAGGCTATTTTAAACCCGGTTATTAATACAATAGACACTCTTGTTATTAATCTTCCCTTTAAAGAAATCCTGCTCATGGTATTCTCTATTATCGGGATGTTCGCTGCCTTGGCTTTACTGATACAAACGATCCGATCTTTAGTTGTGAATAAAATTGAACTTGTGATTAATAAGTATCTATTTAAAAATGATGCCATGGGGATGTTCTGGGGTATGCTGATGACACTTGTTGTTCAGAGTAGTTCTGTTACAACCTCGTTGATTGTTCCACTGGCAGGAGCAGGCATCGTAAAATTAAAAAAAATATTTCCCTATACCCTCGGAGCAAATATTGGCACAACAGGTACCGCATTATTAGCCGCTTTAGCGACGGGTCATCCAATAGCAGTTACGGCTGCTTTTGCTCACCTCCTGTTTAATATATTTGGTATAGTGATCTTTTATCCCCTTAGGTTTATTCCAATTCGATTAGCCGAGATCACAAGCAACTATGTATCTATCTCAAGAAAAAATCTTATTATTTATATATCTGTATATGTAGCACTACATTTTATACCGATGATATTTATTGTTATGTAACCAAACAAGAAAAAGGTGATGCTATGTGGAAAGAAATAAAACAATTTTGGGCCATGGATAATCTGTTGAGTGAAGCCTGGAGCATGACCTATGAGGCTATAAAACTTGATGCTGAAATGTTTGATGATGCGGTTCTGACTTTGTGGGGGGAAAACAAAAAGTCTGTTCAAAAACTTATTTTCAAAAAAGACAAACTGGTCAATAAGTATGAACGGGATATTCGTCGAAAAGTCGTTACTCATTTGTCGGTTCAGGGTGGAGAGAGTATTGCAGCAGGTCTTGTTTTATCAACAGTGATAGTGGATGTAGAACGTATCGGTGACTATATAAAGAATATTGTTGATCTGACAGAAATTCATCCTCA
>JAOZSM010000166.1 GCA_029939675.1 Fidelibacterota bacterium | reverse complement strand
CGTGTCTTTGGCGACCTTTTTAAAATAATCTATACTTCGCTTGGAAAGAGAAATAGTAATTTTCCTGGTCTCCTCTTTGGTTATCAATAATTCAGGACGTGGTAAAAAATCTTCAATTGCTTCGGCCACAGATAGAGCTTCTTGGACTTCTGCCGGAGCATCACTGTATTTAATTTCTTGCTTCATAAAGCTTCCTTCCTTCCTTCACGCCAGTATCCGGCACCAAATATTCGGATATTTTGATTCCTCATCGTAAACCTTACTGTGATTATATCAGTTTTGGTTTTACCTATACAAAAAAATCGTTCCTCAGAGATACTATGTTTCACATCTCTGAGGATGATTCGTTCGCTGTCAAAAAATGCCAATTGAGCTTCATCAAATGAGATATTGTGTCTCTGTTGATTAATCTGATTCTTATTCTCATCCCACTCAAAAGTCATCCATACATATTACCATACATTTAGCCATCTGGCAAATTATTTTCTAAAATTAAACAGCTTGCCTGGGCAAAAATGCTCAGAGTATATATTCGTGTAATTTGCGTAGTTCGCGGTTAATTGCTTTTAGACGCAAAGGCCTGCCCGCCGAAGGTTGAAAGCAAGCCTCTCGCCCGTCTCCGTTTCACTTCGCCGTGGCAGGCCCGTCTCCGTAAAACTTTGCCGTGGCAGGCCCGTCTTTGTAAAACTTCGCCGTGGCAGGCAGAGTTCGCGGAGACGCAGAGAATTTAATGTGAGGGAACAAAAACGTAGGGGATCTTCGCGCTCTTCATGTACTTCATGGTGAGAGAAGCCTGCCTTCTAGCGACTTGAGCAGTCCTGTTTAATATTTCTGAAATCTTTCAGGGGCAGTCACATAGTTCTTCCAGGGGATGATGGATACTCCTGATATTTCAGTGGCCAGGTCTCCCAGGTAGACCAGTGATTTTTTGATCTTTAGAACGGGTGTGTTGGGGGGCATTTTTTTTAGATTTTTTAAATAACCCGAGTTAAATGTTTCTCCAGCTTTGATCTCAACAGCTAAAATCTCATTATTCCCCAGATCTATCATACAGTCTATTTCAACCCCGTTACTATCCCGCCAGTAGTAAAGTGCTGGCCGCCGGCCAAGATGATGGCCATGCTTAAGAATATCACTGATAACCAAATTTTCAAAAAGTGATCCCAGGGCATAGTGGCTTCGGAGCATGTCAGCACTGGTAATTCTCAGTAATGATGATACCACTCCTGTGTCATAAAAATACAGTTTCGGTGCTTTAATAATTCGTTTATTAAAATTCCGGTAATAGGGTTGCAGCAAAAAGATGACAAAACTGGCTTCTAAAAGGGATAACCACGATTTCGCTGTATTCACTGCTACCCCGGCATCATTTGCCAGGGATGAGATATTCAACACCTGCCCCACCCGACCGGCACACAGTCCCAGAAAGCGGGTAAAGATATTTAAATTTTCGATAGAACTCAGCGTTCGGATATCTCTTTCAATATAGGTCTGAAGATAGGATGGATAAAAATCTCCAGCTGCTATTTGTTTATCATAGAGTCTGGGATAGAAGCCCTTCAGCATCAAAGCATACACGCTTTCTTCTGAATATCCTGTTAGCTCACTGACACTAAGAGGGAAAAGATGCTGCACACTGACTCGTCCTGCCAGTGATTGTGATATCTGCTCATTCAGCAGAAAACTTTGGGAACCGGATAAGATATACTGACCGGGGTTTCCATTTTCATCTGACAAAACCTGGATATAGGAAAACAGCTCTGGAACCCTTTGAGCCTCATCGAAAATTACCCTGGTACCAACTTGTTTAAGAAAACCCAGTGGGTCAGCACGTAACAATTCTCTATGATCCAGGCGCTCCAGGTTAAAATAGCCATAATCAGGAAATGCAGATCTAAGCAATGTCGTTTTTCCAGACTGACGAGGCCCTGTCACTGAAACAACTGGAAACTTCTTTAACATATTTTCCAAATGAATTCTAAGCGTTCTTGCAATGTTCATGTTATGTAATCCTGCATATGGTTTGCATATATGCATAACATAAATTGATTCAGCCCACTAACAAGGAGAAAAATTAAAACAGGCACCTGAATGAATATTGGCTACCATTTGGGTAAACGGATGGACGCACTGTTTTCGAAGACTTCATCAAAGATCTTTTGAGTTTTCTTACGGTCCAGGCCACACTGATCTGAAACATTAAAAACATCCCTTAATTTTGGAAGTCCACTCCCAGCAATAGTGGTAGTATGATTGCCGTTAAATCCAGAACTTCGTACCAGATCATAAGCCGGAGACAGGGTTCCCATTTGTTGCCGTGGAGCTTGATCTGGAGTGATCTCACCGATTCAAACATTCCGGGCCCTTTGCCGCTTCAGACCCTTCTGGGAATCCAGCAACTCATTCATCGTATGGTATTCATTCACGGGGAAAAGCTCATGGAAGGCTTCCAGTGCATCAAGTGTAAGGGCGATTTGAAGTAGATTTTTTAGTGATATCTCATGCTTTGATTCAAATCTCTTAATACTGCCCAGACTCACACCAGACCGGAGAGCCAGATTCTGTTGTGTGATATTTTGGGCTAGACGAAGGTCTTTCATCCGACCCGCAATTTTACCGGCAACTGCAGGTGGATTAAAGTGATCTAATTTAAATTCTTTATCTACCATCATATTAGCCATTATTGTTATAATATATAGCTATCGACTGATATAATAGCTTTTAAACTATATGTTAGATAATTTTGATGGTTTCGTAAAAAGTTCCCCTCGCCCGTCTCCGTAAAACTTCGCCGTGGCAGGCCCATCTCCGTAAAACTTCGCCGTGGCAGGCCCGCCTTCACCTTGCAGGTTGCGTCGTGGCAGGCAGAGATGCAGAGAGTTTAGTGGGAGAGAACAAAAACGTAGGGGGCCTTCAAGCTCTTCATGTACTTCATGGTGAGGAAAAGCCTACCGTGGCAAAGATGTTAAGGGTATCTATTCGTGCAATCTGTGTAATCCGTGGTTAAATGCTTTTAAGCAGCAGCTATAATGTATCCCAGGAGATGAGATCTTTGGTGATGATGGTGTTGTTGAACCTGATGTTGGTTAGGATTCCAGCATTGATACCGGCTTGGATATCACTCTGCTTATCACCAATCAGGACTGACTGCTTTAAATCAAGATCGTACTCTGCCCTGGCTTGCAGAATCATCCCTGGATTTGGTTTGCGACAGTCACATTCACCTCCAAAATCCGGGTGGTGGGGACAGTGATAGGTCTTTTCAATAGTGATCCCGTTTGACTTGAATTCCTGGACCATCCAATTCGTCAGTTTTCGAAAATCCGCTTCAGAATAATAGCCCCGGGCAATACCAGCCTGGTTGGTAATAATGAAAATCAGAAAACCGCGCTGCTGGAATTCAGCACATAATTCAAATATTCCCGGGACAAATTCAAAATCTTCGATACGATAGACGTAATCCAATTCAAGATTCACCACACCATCACGATCAAGGAAAAGCGCTTTTTTCATAGTTGAGCTGAGAGTTCATTTTGAAGCTTCTGGTAATCTTCCGGTATACCCATATCCCTAAAATAGCTATCAAAAACAATTCCAGCCAAAGGCAGATCAGTCACCTTGTTTGCCAAAAACTCCTCAAATGAGAATTTGTCCGGCAGCACCTGGTTTTGAAAGATATTCCGTTCAATCAGATAGACCCCCCCATTGATCAAGCCCTGACCAGCGGCTTGTTTTTCCGTAAAAGCAACCACCCGGTCCTGGTTATCCAATTTAACCGATCCGTATCTTGAATTATCCTCCAGGAATTTTAAAGCCAGACTGATCCCGGCTTTTTTCTGGATGTGCTGCTCCAGTAAGCTACCATAGTCAATGGGGAAATAAGTATCACCATTGAGCACTAATACCGGTGTATCAGCCTCAGCAATAAGATCAAGGGCCACGCTGATAGCTCCCCCCGTTCCCAGAGGTTCTGTTTCAACAGAATAGCTGATCTCCGCTTGGCCAAAACTTGATCCGAAATAATCCTGGATACGCTCATACTTGTATCCAACTGCAAGGATTATCTGGTTAACCTTGTGTTGGGTTAAGTGATGCAACACATACTCCAGAAACGGTTTACCATTTACCGGAGCCATTGGTTTGGGCAGTGCTTCAGAAATGGCACCCCTGATGCGGGTACCCAGACCGCCAGCTAGAATAATAGCCTTCAATCAGAAACCTTTACCATAGATGGCCTCTTCCACAATGGCACAGATAATGTGCCCAATTAAGATATGAGCTTCTTGAATTCTCGGTGTAACCGTGGAGGGCACTTTGATGCAGTAATCGCAGGCATCATCCAGCTCCCCCCCCTGCTCACCAGTGAACCCTACCGAAATTAGCCCCTGGCTTTGGCAGGCATGCAAGGCTTTAACAATATTGGGAGAATTGCCACTGGTAGAAATACCAATAAAGATATCCCCGCTAACTCCATTGGCTTCAATCTGCCTGGAGAAGAGTTGTTCGAATCCGTAATCATTACCTATGGCGGTCATCACTGAGGTATCAGTTGTCAATGAGATCGCTGCCAGACCAGGCCGATCGAAGTAAAACCGATTGACAAATTCGGCCACAAGATGCTGGGCATCAGCAGCACTACCGCCATTGCCGGCGATCAGTACTTTATGGCCATTCTGATAGGCTTCAATGATTTTCAATGAGACTTGCTCAATGAGCTGAATCAGCTCCGGATCATTGTAAACCCGCTGCTTTGTTTCATAAGAATCTTTTACTTGTTTCAGGATATAGTCAATCATGCCCGCCAGCCTTTTACGCCATATTTGATGAAATGAAAGTTCACTACAGTTCCTTTAAGTTTGTTGAGCTCCTTGACAACGTTCAACCTGGCAACGGGGTCAACCACAAACATGATAAATCCGCCCCCACCGGCGCCACTCACCTTACCAGAATAAGCCCCGGCTTGCAAGGCAACACTATAGGCTGCTTCAATGGTCGGGTTACTGACTGAATGAGCCAGATTCTTCTTGGCCAACCATGATCTGCCCAGCAATTCAGCATACTCCCGGATATTGCCCTTCAGAATGGCTTCTTTGATCAAGACAGCATCGTTCTTGAGATCATGCATGGCTTGAATGGACTGTTGATTTTTTTGCTTCGTATTGGTTATCTGTTCATCAATAATACTTGCTGAGTCCCTGGAAACACCGGTATAATAGAGCACCATGGACAATTCCAGCTCATCAATGATCCGATTTTTAATGCGTAATGGATTAACAATGACCCGGTCATTCCTGTAGAATTCCATAAAATTGAAACCGCCAAAGGTAGCTGCATATTGATCCTGCTTACCCCCGGAAAATCCCAGATCAACCCGTTCAATCTGGTAGGCTAATTGGGCCATATCGTACTCGCCCAGCGGTAAGCCCAACCATTCAACAAACGAATTCACCATGGCTACTACCATAGTTGAAGAGGTCCCCAAACCACTCCCGGCTGGTGCATCGGAAAAAGTGGTCATCTTGAAAGATAAGGGTGCTCCTCCATTAAAATCTTTGACGATCCGATTATAGACGCCTTTGTGCAGATCAAGCAGGCCATCTATCTCAATGTGTTCACTCGTCTTACACTCACAGCGCTGGCCCAGATCACTGGCTTCAAATATTATCCGGCCATTGTCCAGGGGTTCGATGGTGCAGAAAGTATGCATATCGATGGTGGCATTCAGGATCATGCCGCCATATTCATCACAATAAGGTGAAACGTCAGTACCACCTCCGGCCAGGCCTAATCGTAAAGGAGCTTTTGACCGAATGAGCACTCTGTTCTGTTCGGTTCCGCCCACTGTTTTCATCATATCGTTGCCGCCTTAGCTATCATTATTAGGACAAGGTGTCATTTCAAATCTTTGAGAAAAGGTAATTGTTGGTCCTTTGCGGATAAAAGATGCTCGGTGAGATCAAGGGGCCAGGGAATCTTTAGATCAGGATCGTGGGGATGAATACCAGCATCAGATGCAGGGTGATAGAAGGCATCTGCCTTATACTGGATAATGGCACTATCGCTGGTAGCGATAAAGCCGTGGCCAAAGCCCTTGGGGATATACAGTTGTTGATGATTCTCAGCACTTAATTCTGCTGAAACATATTGTCTGAAGGTCGGAGATTGGGGACGCAAATCGATTGCCACATCCCAGACTGAGCCCTGGACCACTCTTACCAGCTTTGCTTGAGCGTGAGGTGCTTGCTGAAAATGTAATCCCCGGATCACGCCCCTACTGGAGAACGATTCATTGTCCTGTACGAAGTGAACACCTGGCAGAAATTCAGCAAAATCAGCCTGTTGAAAACTTTCCATAAAATACCCCCGGTCATCAGCATAGACCGTCGGCTCGATTAGCAGTACGTCAGGGATGATTTGGGGGGTTACTTTAAATTTCATTTTTATTTCCTCTCGCAGAGCGCGCGGAGACGCAGAGTCTTTTTGTGGTTGGGTCTTTGCCTCTCGCAGAGATCGCTGAGACGCAGAGATTTTTTGTGATAATAGCTCATAGTAATTGTCAGTTTGTGCATATGATGTCAGAGAATTTTAATTTCATTATTGTCTCTCGCAGAGTGCGCAGAGACGCAGAGATTTTTTGTGATAACAGCTCATAATAATTGTCGATTTGTGCATATGATGTCAGAGAATTTTAATTTCATTATTGTCTCTCGCAGAGATCGCTGAGACGCAGAGATTTTTTGTGATAATAGCTCATAGTAA
>JAOZSM010000165.1 GCA_029939675.1 Fidelibacterota bacterium | reverse complement strand
CTGTTTACTCATATCGGGCTCCCTGATCAACCTTAACCGGATAACTCATTGCACCGACCTTTTCTAAGGCTGCACAGACTTCCTTTACGCGGCCAGGTGCCAGGATTGCAATTGTTCCGCCCCCACCTGAGCCATTAATTTTAGCTCCCATTGCCCCCACCTCTATAGCTCGATTGATCATAAGATTGATCTTGGGAACCGTAATTTGCAAATAGTCGCGCAAACGTTCATGGTGCTGATTCATCAAAATTCCAATTTGTTTGAGGTCAACAGAATCTTGTTTAAAATGTTCAAGCGCTTGACGTGTAAATTCATGATTCGTTATGGTTGCATAAAAAATTGGAATTAGTGATTCTGGTAAATATTTACAGTATTCATCGATTTCTTCAACTTGTACTTGAGCGAGTTTGAATTCAGGATCATTCTGCTTTAAAATTGATATTGCCCGTTCAATTGACGGTCGAATCCGACCATGAACTTCCAGAATTTCTTTCGGGATTAATGAATTACTGATAATCAATCCTTCAAGAGAATTTCCAAGCTGTTGAACCTCATAAGTAACTGTATCTATATGAATAACATTACCTAGAGAAATGGAATAGTGATCCATCATTCCGCCAAGTTCTCCATGTTCCAATACTTCCGCTTGGTACGCCAATAGGGCGATTGCATGTGAATCATACTTGTCATCTAAACTGTATAGTTTTAGCAACGTTTTCAGCAAACCCACGATGATTGCACTGGAGCTTGAAGCACCCGCCTTGTAAGGAATATTTCCTAAATAGGTGAGTTCACAGCCCGTATGAAATTTTAGGCCTTCACGGCGTAGTACCCGGATTGTGGAAGCGATGTAATCCCGTGGCTCTAAGACCTTAAATTGATCTTCCAGGTTAACTTTACGCACGGCATCAATATCAGGCATATTGATAGTCATGAATGGATCAGTCGTTAGCTGACCCTGAAATTTTATATAGCGGTCAATTGCCGTGGCGATAACAGGTAATCCAAGATAATCCTGGTGTTCCCCAAAGAGACATATCCGTCCAGGTGATTTTACTCGTACAATGGGTGATGTAGTCATGAAATTCCTATTTGAATGAATCATTCCGTAGTGAAAGCTGTTAACAGTTCAGAATTGAAACTGGGGAGCCCATAAGGGACTCCCCAGATAAAACACAACTCTTTATCTTATTTGAGCATGATCATCTTACCGGAAACTGCACCAGTAGGAGTTGAAATGCGATAAAGATATACACCAGAATCTACTGATTGATTAAAATCATTCATTCCATTCCAGGTTATTTCATTTGCACCAGAGTTGCCCATGCCGTTATAAACAGAGGCTACTTTTTGACCAAGCATGTTATATACTTCCAGACTAACAGCGGAAGCATCACCAAGGGTAAATCTGATTGTAGTGCTTGGGTTGAAAGGATTTGGATAATTACCAACGATGGCAAATTCACTTGGGATAGAGATGAGTTCTTCATCAATAGCTACTGGTTCTACCCGTGCGGTTCCACCTGAACCATAAGCAAAAGTTGCTGTCTCTCCACCAAGATCATTTGGAAAAGCATCATTGCTCCAGTTCACTGTTTCTTCATTCAGAACGAGCAAACGAAGACTTTCATAGAACGTTCCAATTTCACCAATCGCGTCTCTCTCAATGGAGAGCTCATAAGCATTATCATCAGCGTTAATACCTGAAACAGTAGCACATTCAATCGGTACCCATTCAGTGACAGATCCAGCACCAACGATATTGGTGATTGTGTCCTGACTGGTTAATGGCCATTCAATCCAGTAATCCACACCAGTTGCCCACCAATCCCATGTCAGTCCAGTAGTTGCACTGGCATCTGTATCTAAAAAGATTTGTGGTTTGCCGCTAACACTTGCAAGATCACCAAATATTCCATCTTCATTAATATCAACTCTGATAAAGACAAATTCATCATTATAGGTCATATAGACATCTTTGATATCCATTGATGCATAATCAATATCACCGGTCTCTTCAACACCATGAGGTGGAGCATCCATCTGCATGTGGGGGAGCCAATCTGTCATATCACCATCAATTGTGATATCATAACTAAAGAAATAATCCATTGTGGTACTGCCAATATCATTGGGGAATGCATCGTTACCCCAAGTTGCAGTTTCCTCATTTAGAACTAATAACCTGACACCAGCTGCATCGAGCAGTCCCAAGTCAGCACGACTGATAGCTAGCTCATATCCATTATCATCAGCGTTAATTGCTGAAAAGGTGGCACAGGGTACGTTTACCCATTCTGTTACAGATCCAGCACCTTGTATATTTACAATGGTATCCTGGCTGGTTAATGGCCATTCGATCCAATAATCAACACCAGTTGCCCACCAATCCCAAGTGAGACCCGTAGTAGCAGACATGTCTGTATCTAGAAATATCTGTGGTTTTCCGCTAACACCGGCGAGATCACCAAACATGCCATCTTCATTAATATCCACGCGGATATAGATAAAGTCAGCATCATTGGTCATGTAGACATCTTTAATATCTATTTCAACAATCGCCTGATCACCAGCTTCTTCAACATCTCCCGGTGCCACATCGACTTGCATATCTGCGGTCCAGTCAGACATGTCTCCATCAATGGTGATAGTTGCAGCCATTCCATATACTGCAAATAGCAGAATGGATAGTCCAACCAATGTGTTCTGTAGCATTTTACGCATTTTACAACCCTCCTTAGGTTTGTTTTTTATCTATTTTAGAACCAATACTTTCCCAACAGAAAGCAATGGGTCTTTTAAATTCTTATCCAATAATCTTAGCGGATGACCACGAATTTTTCATATACATCAGATAGTTTGCTTCCATCAAGATTCTCACAATCTGAAATCATGGCCAAATACACACCGCTTACAATCCGTTGGTTCGATTCACTCAACTGATTCCAGCTTTCATCACTGCTGCCAGTTGTGTGAGGAATAGTCTTGATCAAATCCCCGGTAGAATTGTAAATGTTAATCGTACAGAAGGCAGGCAGATTTACGAAAAGGAGCTTATCCCCCTCACCTGTAAAATTGAGTTCATCACCTGATATGATGTAAGGGTTAGGAACAACTCTTACATTATCGTTATTAGTCGGTGCTGGTTTAAAAGCAACAGCACCTGTAGTAGTTCGATTTTGATAGTGTGAGCTTTCCAAGGATCTACCTGGAAAAAGGCCATCATTTTGTGTTCCATCATCAAAAGTGGTCACATAATAGCGATAGCTCTCACCACGCACGGTTGTTGTATCCAGGAATTCTGTGACATCTGCCCCTAGTTCAGCAATCAACTCATAGACAATCCCTTTACCAAATTCGTCTTCCTTGAAATTAATCAATTGAGCTCCAAGTTTCCGATAAATTCGGTAACCCGCTAAATCGGCAACACCCGTTACGGGGTCAAGTACAGTGCTCATATCTTCCCACTCGAGTTTGATGAACCCGCCACCACTTGAGACTTCCAAGGCTGGAGAAGGCAGCGGAGCGGGAACAGGCTGGCCATTGTTCATACGGTCCCAGGCCCAACGTGCCCGGCTTAAATAATCGTATAATGAATCTAGCCCCTGTCCAATAAAATCACGTTTGGCATCATCATCAAATGTGGCACCGTCTTCATTGCGATACCAACTCAACCATTCCTGTCCTTTGGTCACAGTCTCATCATAATCCACCCCACCAACACCTACGGCGTAGACAATATCTACATCTTCACCCAATGAGAAATCGTAGGGACCCAGGCTCATATGCATGTGATCACCCTTCATCCAATGACTGTTTCCTGGATCTTCCCAATCGGGTGGATGTTGTTTTTCCCCTGAGGAGAGATAATCGTAACCAGGTTGACCACTATAGGTACCGGCCCAAACTTCAAATATAGTTGACATGGCCAGGGTACCTGGCATATCGGGGTCATCAGAAGGATCTTCAGTGGTCTTATCAGCGTGAATGAGTGTATATCCAGGGAACTGATAAGAGAGGAATTGACCTTTTACTTCGTGTAGAAAACTTGGATCTCCAGTATCATTAAAATACTTGCCACCAGATTCAAGAGAGGCGATATCTGTATCATCACCATCCCAGCCATAAACCAACAGCATATCATCCCGTTCGTTATCAATGCCTGAGGGATAAAGCGGATCAACAATTTCCCAATCCATCCAATCGTCAAAAGCATCTCCACCCCAGCGGTGTCCCAAGATTTCTTTCTCTCCAGCAAAACTAGGGAGCATGTTATAGCCCACTCTGAAATACACATTTGATAGATCTTGAGGGGGGTAATCCGGCAGAGAATCCTGAAAGTCTGAGTCACCAGTATATTTGAAATTCAGGTGATATATGATATAATCATCATGGTATTCGTTGGCGAATGAGTAGGTTTTCATCGTTACATAAAATCCAGGGGTAGATTTCAACACAAGATCGATCTCTACATCGGCCATCATCTCTTCAGCGAGCTCACCATTAAAGTCATAGCTATCGTTGATACCATCAACCGTAATTTGAGGAGGTGCATAGCGACGATATTCATAGATGCCCCAGGGAGGCCCCTGTGCAGCTAGATCAGTATCAAGCGAAGGGGCAGTCACATACTTTTCATTTAGCGTTATTGTGGTGTCAAATGGAACGCTGGATGAGTCAACAGAATATGATTCGTACGATTCAACATTAATCGAAATAATGGAAAACTGGCAGTTCTCTGAGTCATAAACCCCTTGTGGCCAACTGAGAACTGGCTTAGTTGGGCCTGAAGTATCCAGGAACATTCCCGTATCGATTCGATGTTTTAATTTACCCAAATCATGGTAACGGCTCCCCACATAGGTTTGGGATTGAATCGTAGTAATCAATAGCATTAAAACGCTGAGTATTTTAAATAATCTGAAATATTTCATAGTGCTTTCCTGAGCCTTTAAAATGAGAAGCGCATACCAATAAATATGTCGCGCGGATTCAAGAACTGAGTCCATGTGTACCACCCCAGCTCCAAATAATCCTGATCATAAATACCGTATTGATCATCACCGTGCTGATCACCTGTTTCATGAGGTAGTTTTAAAGATGAGAGATAGGTTGGGTAACGTTCAACATTGGTTAGCCTTTTTTCATTGAACAGATTTGAGATCGTAGCATAAATGACCACATTACGATCACCAAGGCGTGTATTTTTCTCAATTGAAAGATCGGTATTCGTCCAATCAACTGACTCCAGCCAATGCCTGGTAGACAATGCTGCAGTTTCATCTAGAATAAATTTTCCACCATCGGACCAGGAAGTAATGAAACTAGCTTGCCACCCTCCCAGTGGATAAATCCCAGCGATTTTGCGACCATATTTGGTCGGAGTCATAAAATTCAGGTTGGCGGATACTGAGGGAATCGGATCTGTTCCAGTTTGCTCATAGAGGAGACTCGCTTCATAATAGAGGAGCGGATCTTCATAGATTCCAATATCTCCAGTTCTACCTGTACTACTTGCAGAGTATTCAAAGGTAGTGTAAAACGTAAACCACTTACCCATGTTCTTTTCGATTCGAAATTCAATTGCTCGAATATCCCTATATTGGTTATTTGCCCAGGTTTCAATCTGAATATCTCCTGTTCCCAATTGTCCGTTACGAATTTCCAACGCAACTACTTCATTTGAGACATCTTTATAGTAGGCACCCAGATGGACCAGGTATTGTTTGGCAATACTGTGCTCATAACCAATTTCATACTGAATCGTTTTAGGGAAATCAAGACTTAGGTTGGGGATAATCTGGCTGCCTCCGGGTT
Organism: Fidelibacterota bacterium; assembly: GCA_029939675.1. Taxonomy (GTDB): domain Bacteria; phylum Fidelibacterota; class UBA8477; order UBA8477; family JABMPR01; genus JABMPR01. Next base: position 942 of record JAOZSM010000165.1, on the reverse strand, counting down.
TTACATTGAAATAGTACCGGGGCTGGGCTACTTGATAAAAATGTCCATAGTTAAAATAGATTTTAGCATCAGCAGAAATAGGATGGGAGATCCCCAGACGTGGACTAAAAGCAAATTTTGCTGTGCTTTCATCAGTCCTGAGAGAATCAAAGGTATTGTCTCCCAGGAAGTAGCCTAAGGTATAAGGCGAATTAAAAGGATCAACCAGATTAAAAGGTTTATTCCGGGGATCATAATAATCCAATCTCAATCCAAAATTTGCAATGAGACCCTCATATTCAAGGCGATCCTGGATAAACGCGCTACCCTTGAGTGGATCTTCAGTATAATAAATCCACTGAGTAGGAGCTTCTTCGTATGAATAAATGCCACCACCACTATTTTGCAATTCACGTTCTTTAAACTGGGTATAATTCAAATCAAATCCAGCCTTAAGCTGATTTCGTTTATTGATTTGAGATACATAATTCGCATGAAATCGAAGACCTTCATAAGTCGAATGATTTTGTCCGCGACCTAAGCCCCCCAGAATGGATTGATTTGGCTGATCCCATTGTTCTGCACCATCACCCAGGTGACCAAGCGGACCTTCATCATATCCAACGCCAGCAATGAAATGGATTAAGGTCGTATCGCGATCATCCAGTGGCTCCTGAACTGTCTTATCACTGGTATATTCAAATCCAATATCCATGTAACTCGAATGATTGAAAATATAGGACATCTGTAATCCACCGACATAGGTGTAGTTTTGGATTGGGTTATAGGCCCCTTCAGCCCAAATATTCGTAGGTGAATTTGCCATATAGGACATGGTATAAACTGATCCGCTACTTCCGTTTAGAACTGCTGGCGAAGCTCCATAAACACTGCCGCCACCCACGCCATCCTCATAGCTATATAGATTTAACATCTGCAGCTTGATCTTGTTATTCAGACGAT
>JAOZSM010000164.1 GCA_029939675.1 Fidelibacterota bacterium | reverse complement strand
TTCTCAAGAGTGGCGACTTCCTTTGGAACAGCGGTATGTTCGTTTGGCAGGTGGATGTCATCATGGAAAGCTTTCATGAGTTCCTGCCAGAGATATGGGATAGTTTGAACAACATCCGGGGCGCTATCGGTCAACCGATCTGGGATTCAGTGCTGACGGTTGAATGGGCGACATTAAGAAGCATAAGCATCGATTACGGCATAATGGAAAAGGCTAAGAATGTCTTTGTTGTTAAAGTGGATTATGGCTGGAATGATGTGGGCTCCTGGGATGCAGTTTATGAAATGAGCGAAAAAGATAGCAGTGGTAATGTTAGCCGGGGTGAAGTGATTTACCAGGATGCTAAAAACAATCTCGTCGTGACAGAGGGTAAGGCGGTAGCTATCGTTGGACTTGACGATCTGGTTGTCATTGATACTGATGATGCACTTTTGATTATCCCCCGGGGAGATACCGAGCGGGTGAAAGAGTTAGTCGACGGCTTTGAAAAAGAGAAAAGGGATGCCTTGCTCTAGTTCCTGGTTGTTATGGAAAATAGAAGATAGAAGATAGAGGATTGGAGATGGGGTATAGGGTGGTATAGGGTATAAGGTATAGGGTATAGGGTATAGGGCATAGGGTATAGGGTATAGGGTATAGGGTATAGGGTATAGGGTATAGGGTGGTATAGGGTATGAGGTATAGGGGTATGGGGTGAGTTGTTGCTTCATGAATAGAATATATAAAAAACCTTCTGCATCCTCCGCGCACTGTGGCTAAACGCTTTTCGAGACCGTCAAGATTGACGGAACCACAAAAAGCATATGACAAAACATGAATGTCGCCCTAACATCAATAAATATAGCAACTTACGCGAATACGGACTATGCTCTTAATTATCAACACTTTGCGTCTCTGCGTTCTCTGCGAGAGGAACTTTTTGCGGAAGCGTCAAGATTGAAAAATGAAAACTTGTCCATCGTAGCTACAAGAGCGTAGATGGATAGAAAATAGAGAATTGATGAAACTGCAAAAAGTATATGATAAGTCATGAAACCTGAACGAATTAGAGATGAATTTGAGGCTCTGGCAGTTAGGCTGGGCTATACTATTCGCTATGAAAAAGGTGATTTTAAAGGGGATGCTTGTCGCATAAAAGCAGAAAAAGTAATTATCATCAACCGGCTCATTCCTGTTAATCATCAGAACTATGCTTTTTCGCGGATCTTTGCTGAAGAAAATCTGTCCCAGATCAGTATTTTGCCAGTCCTGCGCTCAATGATCGAAGAGGTTAGCGGAACAACAGTAGATCTATTTTCACAGGAGGACCAGAATGCTTAAGCGTGAAGAACTGCTGGTCTCTTTGGCTCTCATCATCATAATCTCCATTCTGGGATACCTGGTGAATCAGTTTCTGGGCTTTGGTGAACATCCTATTTTGGCAAATGTCGTGTTTGCAACCATCGTGATTAATCTATATCGGCCTCTACGCTCCCGAGGGCGTAAGCTGGTTTTACGATTAATTGCACCATCATATTTTCAACGAAATGAACGGTTCAGAACAATTTTAGAAGAGTTGGTGCATGTAAAGACCTACCAGGATATGCTGGATATGGTCCCTGGTACTTTGAAATACCTGTTTGAGTCCGACATTGTGGCTCTTTTTGTTCGGCGCAAAGGCATCTTCAAGGTCGAATCCTCCATTGCCCCGGTCCCAATATTTTTAGATGGTTTGACCATTGATGGCGACCATGAACTATTGAATAGACTAATGGAAACCAGCCATCACCTGATTAATGTGAAGTACAGTGTCAATGATCTTCACATTGATCCTGCGGACACCCCTGCCATGGATTACCGTAGTTTTAAGCTGTTTCAGTGGGCTATTCCTCTGATGACTAATAACAGACTCGCTGGTTTCGTGCTACTGGACAAGATGCCCATGGATATGCAGGCCCGTCGTTCGGGAACCTTGTACAATTACGTGGTTGATGAACTGGCTGTGCTACTGGAGAAACGAAAACTATACCACCGAATCCACCTCGAGGCTCGCAAACAGGAGGTCATAGAGTTAATTGCCAACAAGATGGCCACCATGCGGAATACAACCCGGATTTTTAACTTACTACTTGATCAGATCAATACCATTGTCCCTTTTGATGCCTGTGGAGTGTTTATCGCATCTTCTGAAGGAGTAAATATTGAGAAATTTTTACTCAGAGGCTACGATACCCGGAGGCTTAATCCTTTAAAGCTGAAAATCGGCAGAGGGATTGTGGGCCGTTGTATTGCCACGCGTAAGCCAATCTTCATACCGGATGTCCGGCGTGAAAAAACGTATATCCCCGGTCGATCAGATTCCCGCTCAGAGCTTTGCGTGCCTATTGCTGGTGGCTCTAGTATCTATGGTGCCATGAATCTGGAATCAAACCGGGTAGCCGCTTTTACTGATGATGATCTTGATTTTCTGCAGACGATCGCTACTCAAGCTGGTGTCCTCATGGAACGTTATCACATTGAAAAAAATGTCAATATCCATGATGACCTCAGCGAAGATATGGCCAAGGCAGAAATTATTCAACGTTCCCTGCTGCCTAATACGGTTCCCCTCCACGATGAATTGGAATTTGACATTCACTATTTACCCTGTCGACAGATAAGTGGTGATTTCTACGACGTTTCGAGCAAAACCGAGGATATGTTCTCGCTGGCTATCGGTGATGTGGTTGGAAAAGGGATATCAGGTGCTTTGATCATGTCAAATTTCTATGCTGCCTACCTCAACGAAGCACAAAAGAGTTTACCCCTGACCACTCTCATGAGTAACCTGAATAAGTACCTCATCGAAGAAACTGAACTAGACGAGCAAGTCACCTTTTTTCTGAGTAAAGTGGATGTGGATGAAGGGGTCATTCGTTATGTCAATGGAGGTCACCCGGCACCCCTGATCTTTCATAAAGATGGCAGTCTGGAACGGATGGAGAGTGGTGGTCCCTTGCTGGGTTTTGACCCTGATTTTACCTATGAAATGGGAGAGATCAAGCTCCAAACCGGCGATCTTATCCTGCTGTATACGGATGGTGTTACGGAGATGGTAGGTCGCGCTGGGCAGGTTCTGGATGAAAGCGGCCTGATTAACGCTCTGCATGATGACGCGGACAAGAGGGTCGCAGATATTGCCAGTGATTTAATTGCCCGGTTAAAGAAGTTTAATGGCAAAGCCACCTTTGAGGATGATCTGACCCTCATCTTGGGACGCTATACCGGTATGCTTTCAGAGAGTTCTGACGGCTTGGTCTGATTAGTTTTAGCAGTAAGCTGAACACTTCAACTTATTATTCCCGATGGCTTGTGGGGTATGCCCTATAAGGATAAAAATGTCTTGCGTATCCTCGATTTAATGAGATTTTTGTACGCTTTAAAAAAGCACAGAAATTTTAATGTGAATGCTTCTCCGGAACGACCATAGAAACCACTTTTCATACCAATATTTGGTGATGAATATTTTTATATATACGCTTAATTTATGAGGAGTTGAAGATGAAAGATTATTTGACAAAGGACATCCGAAACGTTGCCATTGTTGGCCACGCTTCATCAGGGAAGACCGCTCTAAGTGAGGCAATGCTGCACTCAGCCGGCTTGACTACCAGAATAGGTTCCATTGCCGAAGGGAATACGAAATCTGACTATCGTCCTGAAGAGATCGAAAGACAATGTTCTGTAGGTACTTCACTATTGGCCATTGAATGGCAGGACACAAAAATTAATATTCTTGACACCCCCGGCTTTAGTGATTTTGTCGGTGATGCTCTTAGTGCAGTTCGTGTATCTGATACTGGACTCATCGTAGTCGATAGCACCAATGGCCCAGAAATGGGCACAGAAAATATGTGGAATTATTGCCAGGAATATCACATTCCCCGTACTTTTGTTATTACCGGTCTTGACAAGGAACATTCTGATTATCATAAAGCATTTGGTCAACTAAAAGAGTCCTGCGGTAATCATGTTACAGCACTTCAACTGCCCGTAAATGAAGGAATTGGATTCCATAAGATTGTTGATATTATTCGTAGAAAGACCCTGGTCTTTACTGACGATAGTGGCAAATTCACCATGGAAGACTTGCCCACTGATATTGCTGATGAAGTTGAAGTCATGTACACCGAATTGGTGGAACAGGTAGCTGAATCAGATGAAGCCCTCATGGAAAAGTATTTTGATCAGGGTGAACTTTCTGAAGATGATCTCCGTAAAGGATTGCGTGAAGCCATCATCCATAAACAAATTTTCCCGGTATTTTGTACTGCTTCCATCGGCAACATCGGTGTTTCTCGCCTCTTGGAACTGATTCAAAAATATTTCCCATCACCTGCAGACATGCCGGCAGCCATTGCGGTAGATGGTACCGAACTCCACGCTGATGCTGTAAACGAAACAGCCGCACTGATCTTTAAGACTACCAGTGAAGCCCATGTCGGTGAACTAAGTTTCTTTAGAGTGTATGCCGGACAGATCACCTCAGGTATGGATCTCGCAAATCCAAATCGCAGTGGTAACGAACGTCTCGGACATGTCTATGCTGTTAACGGTCATGATCGCGATGAAGTGAGTGCCATTAATGCTGGTGATATTGGTGCCACTGTTAAGTTGAAAATTTCACATACTGGTGATACTCTTTCCCATCCGAAAAGTGCAGTTACGTTGAAAGCGACTGATTTCCCATTGCCGAATATTCAGTTTGCAATTGTAGCCAAAGCCAAAGGTGAAGAAGATAAAATCAGTACGGGTCTCGCCCTTTTGCATGAGGAAGACCCAACATTGCTTTATGAAGTTGACTCAGAGTTACACCAGACAGTTCTATCGGGTCAGGGTGAGTTACAGATCAATGTGGCATTTAACAAGCTTCAGGAACGCTTTAAAGTACAGGTTGAGCTGGTTGAACCCAAGATCGCTTATCGTGAAACTATCAAAGCCAAGGGTGAAGCCCGGTATCGTCATAAAAAGCAGTCCGGTGGTGCAGGTCAGTTTGCTGAAGTCATGCTCCGGGTTGAACCACTGAAACGTGGGTCAGGAATCGTTTTTGAAGAGACCCTGGTTGGTCAGAACGTTGATCGTGTTTTTGTTCCTTCAGTTGAGAAGGGCATTAAATCGGCCTCTGAAGAAGGTTTTGTGGCTGGTTTTCCAATTGTAGATGTTAAGGCCATTTTTTATGACGGTAAGATGCACCCGGTTGATTCAAAGGATATTGCTTTCCAGATCGCTGGTAAGGGTGCTTTCAGGGATGCCTGTAAAAATTCAAAACCTTGTCTTCTAGAGCCTGTATTTGAAGTTGAAGTACGGGTCCCGGAAGATTACATGGGTGATGTGATGGGTGATTTGACATCGAAGCGCGGTCGTATTCTGGGAATGGATGCTGATGGTCATTATCAAGTGCTGAAAGCCAAAGTCCCTCAGGCAAATCTGTTTAAATATGCATCAACCCTGCGTTCGTTGACTCAAGGTAAAGCTTCTCACAAGCAGAAGTTCTCACATTATACTGAGATGCCCAAAGAAGATGAAACCAGGCTGGTTGCAGCTCTGGAAGCAGCCAAAGAAGACGAATAAAGCTGTTAGGTGTTGGGTGTTAGGTGTTAGGCCCCCCCTAACACCTAACGTCAAACGTCTAACTATTTTGAAAAATGAGCAATTCAGATAATACACCAAAATTATGGGCTCCCTGGCGCATGGAGTATATCCGCTCCATCAAGCAGGAGGGCTGCATCTTTTGTGATAAGCCTGGTGAGGATAATGACCGGGATAATCTGTTGCTTTACCGTGGTGAGACCTGTTGTGTACTCATGAATCTATATCCATACAATAATGGCCATTTAATGATCGCACCTTATGAGCATAATCATCAAATGGAGGACCTGCCGGTTGAGACATTGACCGAGATCATGCAGCTATCCCAGGAGAGTATCAAAATATTGCGGCAGGAGTTTCGAGCTGAGGGGTTTAATCTGGGGATGAATGAAGGTGCCATAGCTGGTGCTGGAATCGCTGAGCACATTCACTTTCATATTGTACCGCGTTGGGCTGGGGACACCAATTTCATGCCTGTCACGGGTCACGCCAAAGTGTTGGTTCAGGGGCTGAAAGAATCTTATGATGTGCTTAAGCCCCATTTCGAAAAAATCATCATTTAACGGGTTGACAGCCGGTAGGATGCGGATTATCTTCGCGGGCTTTTATAACAATCCGGAGTAGCTCAGCGGTAGAGCGAGTGACTGTTAATCACCAGGTCGGGAGTTCAAATCTCTCCTCCGGAGCAAACAAAAATGCCTTCCCAAACGGGGAGGCATTTTTGTTTTGTTGAAGGGGAGAGTTAAACGAACTGGCATGTATGTGCCGGAGTTCTCCTTGAATGCAGAATAGTCAACTCTGAACAAGGAACACCGAACAAGGAACAAAGAACAAGGAACACCGAACAAGGAACAAAGAACAAGGAACAAGGAACAAGGAACAAAGAACAAAGAACAAGGAACAAGGAACAAGGAACAAGGAACAAGGAACAAGGAACAAGGAACAACCAATATAGAAGGCACTTTGTTATTCCGTAATCGTTAGCCTAAATGACCACAGATTTAATGGCATAAAGAGGGACAATATCGATGGAATCGAGCTGTCCAAAATTCTCTAGAGATAAACGGATTCCCCTGGATAATTTCTTTTCTTCCAGAAAAAGAAACATGCTTTGCATTTGCCCTTTGGTGCCAGCCTTTACCTCAACTGGTACAA
>JAOZSM010000163.1 GCA_029939675.1 Fidelibacterota bacterium | reverse complement strand
GACTCTCATTCTTTCGTCAACAACCCAAACCAGAATCTCAGGGATACTCCAGTAAGGGGTGCATATCTAGGGTTAAAACCATATTCAGAAACTTGGGGCCAGCCGGAAAAATTGTGAAGATAGCCCAGCTCCACGCCCCAATTGTTCCGGAAATTCCTGCCGTAAAGTAACCCGAACAAGTGGATTTTATCGCCCCATAATCCAGTGGGTAAATAAGCATAGCGTAATCCCAGGTAACCGTAGTTAAAAATATCCACCTCGGTCTGTTTAAAGACCTTACCTTCCCGCCGGACTGTTTTTGAGCGTTCTTTGCGAGACACATTAAAGTAAGTGGCTTCAAAAGAACTCTGCTCAGCGTAGGTAGTGGCAAAGTTCATGGTGTGCAAACGGGACCCTTCATCTCTTAGCACAAAGGTCAAGTCTACACCACTACCCTGCAACGCAAACATGCCAATGCGAACACCCCCGTCTACCTGTTTTCCCAGTCCTTTACGGAAGACAAACTGAGGGGCCATATTTTCAACTGACAAGACAACCCCTTTATAGGTTTCATCCTCTTTTAAAGGCTCAGGAGCGATAACAGGGTGAGAAGTACAGGATACCAAATAAAGCAAGACTGGCAACAACAGTTGATATGGTCTGATTTTTAACATGTCTTCTAATTTCCATTGTATGGATGTTGATGACAAGCCTTTTGTTTCTCGGCTCCCCTGCTTATTTGTCACAAAAACGCCAAGTCGCATGAACGAGAACATTTAAACTTTGTGTCGTCGTGTCTTTGTCGCAAACAACCTCTATAATCGTTTTGGTCATCCACAAGATTGGTTAGATTGCTGCCATGGAAACCAAACAAGCAATCGTAAAAAACTGGATCTTCCGCTATACGGGCGTTGAACCCGAAGCCTTTGGAGATCGAATCCTTTTAACCAATTTCAAAAACTATGTGGAAAAATTCGCAAACCGTTTTGAGGTCCCCATCTATGGTGAGGACCGTTCCATGACGGTTGCTACAAACCAGGATGGTTTGAGTATCATCAATTTTGGAATGGGCAGCGCCAACGCCGCTACGATCATGGATCTGCTTTCAGCCATCAATCCCTATGGTGTTCTATTTCTGGGAAAATGCGGAGGCCTAAAGGAGTCGACAGAACTCGGTCATTTCATTCTGCCCATTGCCGCCATCCGCGGTGAGGGAACCAGCAATGATTATCTGCGACCTGAAGTACCTGCCATGCCCAGTTTCAAGATCCACAAATATACATCTCAGATTCTAGTGAATCATGATCTTGATTATCGTACAGGTGTAGTCTATACCACCAATCGACGGGTCTGGGAACATGATGCAACCTTCAAGCAATATCTACGGGAAATTCGGGCCATTGGAATTGATATGGAAACTGCAACCATCTTTATTACGGGGCTAGCCAACAACATTCCCCGGGGCGCCTTACTCCTGGTCAGCGATCTCCCCATGGTAGCCGAAGGGGTCAAAACTGAAGCGCTGGATCAAAGTATAACCAAAAAATATGTGGATCTTCACCTGGAAATCGGTATTGAAGCTATGTCTCATATTGCTGAACAAGGCGAGTCTATCAAGCACTTTTCGTTTTAGATATTAGACTTTTTCCCGCCTAAAAATCAATCACAGCAGGTTTTTTGCGGTTCCCATGGATATCACAATACTGGGTCGGCACAGTACCTGGTAAAAAGACTTCTCGCTCAGGAGTACAATATTCTGTAGCCAGCAAATGGGATTCAGTACAAACATTTGCATAAACAATTGATTCTTCTGGAATTTCAAATTTCTGACGGTCCCAGTCCAGGCTATCGTAAACTGCTTTCATATACTGAGCCCAGATGGGTACACCCAGAGCTGATCCAGCCATTCCAGGCCCCAGACTGATGGAAGGCGAATCCATACCTACCCAAACCGCTGTAGATAATCTGGTAGTAAAACCTACGTACCAGGCATCTGTAAATCCTGTTGTCGTTCCAGTTTTACCACCAGCCGGTTCGTGAAACCCAAAACGAGTTCGGGCCCCCACACCCGTACCCCGATTGGCAACTGTTTCCAGCAAAGACAGCATGATGTAAGATGTTCCCCGGCCCAGTACTTCCTTACGATCAGCAGTATAGTTACGCAAAACACCACCAAATCGGTCCTGAACGGATAGAATTCCCAGGGGCTCAATCCATATTCCTAATCGCGGATAAACAGCGTAGGCTGCTGCCATCTCAATGGGATAAACGCCTGAAGCTCCTAAAGCAAGCGCATCACCGGGATACAGTCGAGTAGTAATTCCTAAAGCCCTGGCTTTCTCAACCACAGCTGCCGGAGCCACAAGCTCTTGAATGGTTCTCACAGCAATCAAGTTTAAAGACCGCCGGATTCCTTCTCGCAAAGTGGTTTCCCCTCCCATGCTTAGATCATAATTCTTGGGCCGCCAGTCAGTTGAATCATTACCCGCCGACTTAATGACAACCGGCTGATTGAGCAGGGTTGTTGTTACCGGGTATCCATTATCGATGGCTGCAGTATACAAAAATGGTTTAAAGGACGATCCCGGCTGTCTTTTCATTTGTACGGAGCGGTTCCATTTGGATTTATTAAAATCCTTGCCTCCCACCATAGCTTTGATCTGGCCGGTTTCCACATCCAGAGAAATCAGTTGAGCCTGAACGGTCAGTAACTGTTCGATCCGGGAAGTCATGGGGATGGAATCACGAATCATTAAGCGAACTGTGTCAATCGTTTCCTTAATTTTGTGATTTTCCAGAATATCACCCAGGGCACTTAATGTTGTATTCAACATGCGGGCATTAAAGAGCGCTTGAACCCGGGCCAATTCTTTGGCAACAACGGCATTGGCAATGGTCTGCATCCGGGTGTCCAGACTGGTATAAATGGTTAGACCATCCCGGTAAAGATTTACACCCAGTTCATCATCTTCTTTTTCCAACTGGACCCTGACATACTCTCCGAAATAGGGTGCTACATTCCCGGCATCAATACTATCCGGTGTAAAAGTATTAATGGGCAGGGATTTGAAATAGTTTCGCTCAACTGCATTGATCGCTTTTTCACGAAACATGCTGTTGATGACCACATTACGGATATGCCTGGAGCGGTCAGGATGGGTAATCGGCGAGTAATAAGCCGGAGCCCGAAGCATTCCCACCAGAATGGCCCCCTCATCCAGGGTCAGATTCTCCACTCTTTTGTTAAAATATTTGGTGGCGGCAGCCTGAAGTCCATACGTTCCATGTCCAAAGTAGACCGTATTCAAATACATGGTCAGGATTTCTTCTTTGGTGAAAGTATGCTCGATCTGGACGGCAGTGATCAGCTCACGAATTTTCCGGAGATAGGTCTGTTTAAAGCCAATGCGGGCATAGAGACTCCGCGCTAACTGCTGAGTTAACGAGGAGGCACCACCATGAATTTCTCCGGTAAAAACATTTAGGGTAATACTGTAGATTGTTCGAAAGAGATTCATCCCCCAATGGCTATAAAAACGCTGATCTTCAGTAGCGATCAATGCTTTCTTTACATGGGGTGGGATTTCGTTGGATTTGACCAGGGTTCGCTGGGTAGTGAAAAGTTCCTGAATAACCTGGTCATCAGCAGACACAATTCGGGTAATCAGATCAGGGTCATACCGTTCCAACTCATCCAGTGAGGGCAAGTCCTGAGCCAGAAAATACAACCAGCTAAACAGGCCAAAGGTAAACAAAAAGCTGACACCCAACGCAATGTATAACCGTTGTTTAAATTTTTGGCGACCGCCCTTGGCTTTAAAGTGTTTCATCATAGCTTACAATTATAAACTTTTCAGCCCTGCTTGTTCATACGTTTTTGAAAAACAAAAGAATAAATCATTTCAAAATTATTAACGAGACGTAACCATTTTGGGCGAGCAGGACTTGAAAAGCCATATTATGGGTGGTCATTGCACCCCCTCTGCCCTTCGGGCATCTCCCCCAAAATGGGGGAGAGAATTTCTACTACCAGATAGATTCTTACAAAGCATATTTCTCCACCGGGGGAGATGTCCCACAGGGACAGAGGGAGTGCAATGACTTGGTAGAGACCAAGTATATCTAATTTTACCCCCCTATATCCAGCTATCCAAAGATTAGCTTTTTTGCTACCTCATCCGATTGGGCTTTGATCGTGGTATGTAGTGATCCACCATGACTATCCATGGTAACCACAGCCGGAAAGTCTTTGACCTCGATGTGCCAGAAAGCTTCAGGGACACCCAGCTCCTCCAGCATATAGACATCCTTAACCTTCACTACCGATTTAGCTAATGAGGCAGCCAGACCACCGATGGCATGCAGGTAAACACCACCAGATTTTGCCAGGCCGGCTAATGTCTGGGCACCCATACCACCCTTGCCGATCACGGCCCGGACTTTATAGTGTTCCATAACAGAAGCTTCGTATGGTTCTTCGCGGATACTGGTAGTAGGACCAGCAGCTACAAATGACCAGGAACCATCATCATGCTGTTTTACAACCGGACCACAGTGGTAAATCATACTATTTTCCATAATGGGATTCAGCCAATCCGGCCAATTCTCATGGATGTACTTATGGGCAGCATCCCGGGCGGTTACCATCAAGCCTGAAATAACAACTTCATCCCCGATCTTCAATTCACGAATAGCTTCCTCAGAAACAGGTAATTGCAACTTAATCATAGGTCACCTCCCCACCGTCTTTCAAAATCATGCTGTGTCGACGATAAGCCCAACACATGTAGGCAATGGACACAAAGAAGGAGGCCGGCAGTCGATGCAGGGCTCCCATCTTCACGGCCAAAACTGTAGTGTTTCCACCAAAACCCATGGGACCAATACCTAATTTATTCAGGTCGTCCTTGAGTTTTGCTTCCAGTTCAGCCAATTCTGGATTGGCGTTAGTGTCTGTAATTTTTCTAAAAAGTTGAGTCTTGGCAGCCAGATGAGAAGAGGTTCGATCCCCGCCAATTCCGATTCCCAAAATTCCGGGAGCGCAACCCAAACCCTGAGCAGCATTGACCGCGTCTACGATCACCTTGTAAACACCATCCAGATCACGACCAGCACCCAAACCTACATCAGGCAGTTTGTATTGCGTGGAAACATTCTCGCAGCCACCACCCTTGAGCATCAATTTGAACTCGATATAGTCCTTATCCCATTCTTCGAAGTGAATAAAGGGCTGGCCTCCGCCAATGTTATTACCTGAGTTTTTGCCTGTGATGCTATCCACTGCATTGGGTCTCAAATAACTCTTATCCACTGCTTCAGCCGTAGCTTCTTTGATCAAAGCGGTGAGCTTCAGCATGGAGACCCCTGCAGGAATGTGAATCAGATAGATGTTGGTTCCCGTATCCTGACAGATCGGTGTCGACTCATCGCGAGCCAAATCAATATTTTTCAGCAACATTCCAAACACACTGCGGGCAGCTGAACCCTCTGGTTCATTCTGTTGCGCAGCTTTAATGGCATCAACCACATCCACTGGCAAATCTGTAGCAGCCAGCCGCACCAGCTCTAAAAGCTGATCTTTTAGTACTTTTTCATCATATTTAAACATATTTCACCCCTAAATTACTTTACCTGTTTTATATCTAAACCATGATCTGGAGGCTGAGCCTGTCGAAGCCCTGGTTTCCCAGTCAAAATCATAAATAAATACCGCTAGAAGGCTTTTCATGACTCTCTAATTATTTGACTTCCCAAACATCACCGGAATAAAACAGATCCTCCAGGGTCCCCTCACCCTTGATTTTGGTCACTTCATCGATCTGAGAAAGTAACAGATCATCGTATGCCGGTGCTTCCACAGCCCGCAATATGCCAAAGGGTGTTGGGTTCAGCGGATCAAAGGTCATTTCCAATAAAAGATTTGTAATGATCGGGTTGGTCTCATCATGAACCAATAGGTCTTTTTCAGACCAGTCACCACCCAGAGTAACCACCTTGGGATGGTTGTCTTTCATGATAATACCCTTATCGCGTTCTTTACCAAAGATCATGGGCTCACCATGAACTACAAAGAGGGCTTTGTCCGGACGGGTAGCTTTATTTTCAAGATCAGCAAACTCACCATCGTTAAAAATGACACAGTTCTGATAAACCTCAATGAAGGAGGCTCCTTTGTGACGCTGAGCACGTTTGATGTCTTCCTGCAAACCCTTGCCGTCCACATCCAGCGCACGGGCAATAAAGGTGGCATTGGCTCCCAGGGCTACGGCGCTGGGATTAAAGGGGCGATCAATTGAGCCAAAGGGTGATGATTTCGTTTTCATACCCAGTTGAGAAGTTGGTGAATACTGGCCTTTGGTCAATCCATAAATCCGATTATTAAATAACACAATGTTCAGATCGATATTCCGGCGTAACACGTGGATCATGTGGTTTCCACCAATGGAAAAACCATCACCATCACCGGTGATGACCCATACAGCCAAATCCGGGTTGGCCAACTTAACTCCTGAAGCAATAGCCGGAGCCCGACCATGGATCGAATGAAAACCATATGTATCCATGTAATAGGGGAAACGACTGGAGCAGCCAATACCAGAAATAAAGGCGTAATTTTCTTTTTTCACACCCAGAACCGGAAGGGTTTTCTGCATGTTGGCTAAAATCGAATAATCTCCGCAACCCGGACACCAGCGAACTTCATTTCCGGGTACAAAATCTTTACGGGTTAGATTCAACTCTTCTATACCTTGAATAGTCTCACTCATCTTACTATACCTTATCTAT
>JAOZSM010000162.1 GCA_029939675.1 Fidelibacterota bacterium | reverse complement strand
CCTCATCACTGGGTATAAACGATAATTATCTTCAAAATATGGAGAGCGCTTATATATAAATTTAAGTTGTGCATGAGCATTATTAGCAAATTCCTCGTCACTCGCTTTTTTAGCTTCAAATTCCTTTTTCAAGTCAGCATCAGTTTGTAAAAGGTCATACGCTGTATCCTCAAATACATAAGATTCAAAATATTCACGTTGATCAAGGATTGAATCGAAGAAATTCCAACGGAAGAATGAATCCTTGGCTAGCGGCTCTAACATTTCAATGATATACCTGTTTCCGACTTGATTCATGGGAATCAATAGATCACCCTTATAAAACAATCTTGATTTAGTTACGGTTTTTAGCTCAATATCGGTATGTGGGAAATGGCCATTGAAAGGTACCGATGGGTTGGAAACATTTTCAATGATATACATTTCCCCGGTGATAACAGTATCTTCAGGCAAATTTCTAAACCTGATATTATTTAGCGCTAATCTTTCAATTACAGCTCCCCATGCCTGTGGTAAAACATAGTAATCAGGTTTCGTTACTTGCAGGTCTGGCTCCAAATAGGCAGGCACAGGAATATTTTTAGTCCATGGTTTATCGCGATTATAGGATAGTCGATCAAATCCGGTAACCTTTGATGTTTTGTACTCAGCTGCATAGCCCTTGAAATGAATCAAATCAAATTTGGTGGTATCTTTTTTCCAGGTTAGCGTGAAGGTAGTTTGAGTTTTAAAGGCTGCATTAGCTTGACTTCTTAAAGCTATGATTTGGCTTGAGTTGGTTTTAGCAAAATCTAACACTGCATTAATAAAGGCAATGGTTGATTCAACTCTTTCTGCATATGTTTTGAACATATGAGTTTCAGAAGTAAAGGCAAACGTGTTGAATAATGTGCCATAGCCCGTTGAGAAACGGGGTGAACTAACTCCAACTGCCCGCAATCCGGATTCAGGTGTATCTTTCACAGGCGTGACATACGGAACCATGGGATATCCAGCCGCTTCCATTGATGAATACAGATTAGGTTCTAAGTCCTTTTTTACAAAATCCTGTAATACGGTGGGGAAACTTTTCGGGTGAGGATTTATTAATGTCATAACATGCTGATAATCAGCACCATCGCTAGTATGCGTATCAATGAAGAAATCAGGATTCCATTGGTGAAATATCCTGGTAAAAGATTTAGCATTTTCTGAATCAAGCTTAACAAAATCACGGTTCAGGTCAAGGTTTCTAGCGTTACCCCGAAATCCATATTCTTCCGGGCCATTTTGATTGACCCGAGATGTTGAATTTCTGTTCAACACACCACCAATATTATACATTGGAATAATTCCGATAATCACATTATCGGGGATTTTATTTTCCCTTAACAGATTATCTGCCAGTTGCAGGGAAGCATCAACTCCACATGATTCTCCGGGATGAATAGCATTATTTATCAGGACCATACATTTTCCCTGGGCGCGGTAGGATTTGGGATTAAAATTTTGATCTGCTGAGATAACGAAAAGGTGGAGTGGCTTACCAATATCGGTTTTACCGTAGGTAATTAATTTTGCGTTTGGGTAGGTTTCATCAAGTTGCTTATACCATGCAATAGCTTCTGCATATGTGGGAGTAATATTCTCCTGATACTTTAGCTGTATAGGCGTATTGGCTTGTTTATCATTGGAGCAACCTGCCACAAATAATGTTATAACAGCTATAATAAATACTATTTTCTGCATGATTTTCCCCTTCGTGAAAGCATTTGATTTCTATCAGTCTTAAGAACCAGTTGAGATACATTCAACTCGTAAAGCAACCCGGTAATCGTTTAATGTAATTCAAGTATTGTTATTAACAAACGGCCCTTCTGTCGTATCAAAAGAGGGTCACACGAGCAGTAGAGTCTCATAAACCGTCCTTTATGAGACAATCAAAAGACAACCAACTTGTATCATGCACAATCGTATTAATAGGATTCTTTAGCTAAACCTTTAACCTGTAGATTATAGCACGGCTATAAAAGACATATAGCCCTAATGCCATTCCACTTATAAATAACCACCAGGGATATGAGAATGATTCTTAGGGACCTTCCATAACCGGGATATTCCAGAAATATGATAGTAAAATAATACTCATGGCTAATATCTCTACAGCCCAGTCAACCTTTGTAAGTCGAATCCCCAGATGCTGACCAGAATCATAATTAAGGATAACGATTGCCGTAAATATTAAGCTTAATGATACCAGTATCGGACTTAACACGGGTCCAATCCACGGAATTGGGATTAGAAACAGTAGATCCCACGTCAGGAAAGACTCAGGCCAATTGATGAAGATTTTGAGCCAGATGTAATAGAATATATCCCAGAGTCCGAAAGCAAATGAAAAGTAAGCAAATCGTTGCATTAAGGTCTTCCCTGCCAGTAATGCTAACCCTAGCAGTAAAACAATGGTAGCCAATTCTCTCCCAACTTCAATTATTAGAAGTGACCCTTCAATTGGTATTAAGGGGAATGAGAATCCTTCGGGGTATAACAAATCACGCAAATAAACGACTACAGAACTTTCTATGTATGCAAAGGCAATTGAGATGATCGTGATCAGTAATATTTTCTGTTTCATCGATTCACTGCTCCTAACAACACTGTTCTCTTTGGAAATTATCCATTGTTCTGAATACTTGATCACGCAGAGCAGTATGGTCAGCATTTTCGATCTCTGATACAGGTACTGGTGGAAGGAAATACATATCTATTTTTGAACCTTTGATCCAGATTGTACCTGGTGGATTTATCCTCCCTGCACCGCACATGACAACGGGCAGAATTGGAAGCTTATTATCTATCGCCAGGACGAAGCTACCCTTCTTAAAAGGAATTAATCTTCCATTCCCAGAGCGCGTTCCTTCCGGGAATACAAGAACCGAAAGGTTATTCTGTTTCATTTTATCAAAGGTACCATTTAAGGATTTAATAGCTGAAGATCTGTTCTTTCTGTCGATTAACGGAAAAAGTCCTCGCTCCATTGCAATCCCAACCAATGGCATTTTACGCAATTCTGCCTTGGCTACTATTCTGAAAGGAAGAGGGATTTTTGACAGCGTTAAAAATATGTCCAGTGAGCTTTCGTGATTTCCAAGAATGACATACTGAGTATCAGTATCGATATTTTCTAAGCCATGCAATTTGACCTTAATTCCAGCTACCTTTATCACCCAGCTACCCCAGAAACGGAGTAACGCTGTAATTAAAGTTTGTTTCTTAAGCAATAATGCAATTAAGACAATGGAGATAGCTGTTATGGTGGTAGCAATTACCAAATTCGCAAAAACCCAGAGTGTGCGGATATATATCATATTATCTGATTACCTGTCCGAAAATATTTCTGAAATATGGCTAAATGAACACAGCTGGCTTACACAGTGGTATGAGCTATTCGCTTTAAACTATTGGCCAACGATTTTATGATCAGATCATAGTTCTTGAGAAGCGTAACTCCAATTTCTTTACCTTCACCAATAAATTCGAAAGTAGCTTTCACCGGTCCTGTTTTTGAGTATTTCGTAGGATGCACTAAGCCATCAAGCATGATGTTCTTAATTCTATTACCCCGTGCCTGATAGTAGAGATTAAGAAAAGTTTCAACTCCAAATCTTTGATCCTTTATCTTCTCTAAGACAGGGAAAATGTCGGACTTCCTTAGAGCACGCTCTCCTGTAAATGATTTGAAGGGATTTGCACCATAATCGATGAGAGTTTCGGAGGGCTGTCCCAGCACCATATCAGCTTGATTATTAAGAATTGGTCCTAACAATCCCTTCAGATGATCTTCCCGAATTGCGGAGATATCTGCATCCATAAATAGCAGGACATCATTCTGGGCATTGATTATCCCCGTATACATTGCGAAACTTTTACCTTTGTTTACCGGTAAATCTATAAATTTAAATCTATTCTTCTGCTGGAGATGCTGAATAATTGAGCTTGAAATATCCGTAGAGCCATCATTTACGATTATGAGTTCATCGTGCAGATTAATTTTAAGGCAGGCTTCAATAACACCAGCAATAGTCTTAGCTTCATTATAGGCGCAAATAATAATGCTTACTTTTTCCATAAGGTCATCCATCGTCTTCTTGACTAACATGATGTAATTCAAAATATTTTGTAAGGGTTTTAACGGCTGCATCGTAGCCTATCTGGAAAGCCTCTTCGCTCCGATAAAATTCCCAGATAGTGATTTCCTGCATATTGGGTTCAATAAGAATATCGGGTTTTTCCAGTAATAACTGAACAAAGGATAGCTGGGCTTGAGTAATTGATAATGTATTTTGCGTGACCTCAAATATCCCGGGCTGAGTTACCCGTCTAACACTATCTTTCCTGAATATTGGTAAACTATAGGGCTTAATTGTTTGTATCTGGTCACTGTTAATATGTGGGTATTTCTTTTCAATCAGAATCTCATCATTTGGTCTTAGGGTATTTACATTAACAGCAATTATAAAATCTGAACCCATGCTTCTGACAACATCAACCGGAACAGGGTCAACCAGCCCACCATCGACTAAGTAAACGTCATTATACTGTTGTGCCTCAAATATGATGGGAATGGAAATGCTGGATCTTACCGCCTTAACAACGCTACCAGAATCGATGACAAATAATTCTCCTGAGGCAATATCAGCAGCTGTAGCAGCAAACGGTATATCCATATCCTCAATCTTGCTATTTCCATATATTGTCTTTAAGAATTCAGAAACATTACTGCCCTTTATTATGCCGTTCTGAAACATGCTTGGATCTAATAATTTTACCACATCCTGTTTTGAAATATTCAAAGCGATTGCCTGGAGACTATCTGCTGTTATTCCATTTGCGAATGCAGCCCCAACAAGCGACCCCATGCTGGTTCCTGCAACATACTTAACGTCTATTCCTGATTCTTCTATCGCTTTTAAAACACCGATATGTGCAAGGCCTCTAGCCGCTCCTCCACCCAGCGCCAATCCTATTTTTACATTTGCAGATTTTTTCTTCCAAAACTGTTGTTGCCGGTGGCTGATGCCTGGCATATTGGTCTCTGATAAAACAGAATCACGGGCATCTTTGATTGCTTGAGAATCATGTGTTGACATACCACAGGTTGTAAGTGATAGACTCAACAGGATAATTACAAGAATGATCCACTTTGACTTAGTGTTTAAAATACCTGACATATCTATACCTCAATTAAAATAAAATTCAATTATTATTCTCACTGTGAGACCATAAAGAATGTGACTCTTTGTGTACAATCAATTCTTTTAAAACTAATTTTAGCTGCGGGACTTTGTTTACTCTTACACGTAAACCGGCAAGTCTCGGCAATATTTCTACACCTGCTGAGAAACCTGAACCTTTCGAAAATATTCGATCTTTTACGAAATAAAGCCCGCGAGTTATTATTTGATATTTATAGCCCAGGAAGTAGGCTGCAGTAGCCACCAATACGCCTCCCGGGATATCAATGATGTAATGTTTCTTTACGAATAATACAGATAATCCAATGAGGATTGACCACGCCAGGAGGGCCACACTCATCGGTTTATTTCTGCTCCAGTAGATGATGGTGACCAAGACGGGCATGCTTATATGCAGACTGGGAAATGTGTTGTTGGGATTATCCAGACTAAACATCAAACGGGTAAAACTCATAAGCAGTCCATTACCGGAAAGATCGGGCCAGGGGTAAGATGAGGGCATCAGCAAAAATAGCGGAAATGTAATAGCATAGATCACCAACAGAGCTTCGCCATATCTTTTCATATCACCCCAGCTCCACTTTGCAAACATCGGGATAATTGGAATCATATACATGGATACATAGGCTATGATCCAAATCGGTTTAAAAGGAATCGAAGTATCGAAATTCGTTAATAGGTGAGTTTGGTTATCAAGCGTAACATGCGATATTCCCACATAGAACCCAAAATGGAACATCATATAAAGTAGTGCTGCTATTAGCATCCTCAGGATAAAGCCTGGAATTGACCTCATAATATGGGAATCTCTCCTCGCTCAAGCAGTCTCCGAGTTAGCTTGTAGGCGTTATCGATTAATTCTTGACCCTTGTGAAACTCATACGCAAGGTAATCTTCAATATCTGGCCTGATTATAACGTCGGGTTTTTCAACTCTGATCTCCAACTCCGCGATTTTAGCGTGCCCAATGTTTAAAGACTGTCGTAACACTTCCAGGATATTTACTCTTTTTTGCTCTTCAGGTACAGATTCGTCAGGGATTTGCTTTTTTACCAAGGCTTGATAGATAGCATTCTGCTTAAGCCCATCAGGTATCTTATCCGATATTCCAGAGTTACTCTTCCTGAAATCAGCAGTAGTTCCTGCCATGACATCCACAGCTATGACAAAATCAGCTCCCATATCTTTCACTGTCCTGATTGGAATAGGGCTAACTAAACCACCATCGACAAGAATGCGATTATTGATCATTTTGGGTGTTAGCACAGTTGGTACTGCAATACTTGCTCGTACTGCTGTAATCAAATCACCTGACACGATGGAGTATTTATCCCCTGTTTCCAGGTCAGTTGTATCTACCGCCAAGGGTATTTTTAATTCACTGAAATCACGAACTCCAATGACTTCATACAGAAAATCGGATATTTTACCACCCTCCACAAACCCACTTTTTGAGAATGAAGGAATGAACATTTTCGCAGCAAATTGCCAGGTGGTTTTAACTGCATATTCTTCCAGGCGACTTAAAGGTGAACCAGCTGCATAGGCTGCTGC
>JAOZSM010000161.1:4859-6800 GCA_029939675.1 Fidelibacterota bacterium | reverse complement strand
CTAAATCTTAAATTGAAGTCTTTAAAGAGAGTTGATAAA
The DNA here is from genome assembly GCA_029939675.1 of Fidelibacterota bacterium. GTDB lineage: Bacteria > Fidelibacterota > UBA8477 > UBA8477 > JABMPR01 > JABMPR01. Next base: position 6,761 of record JAOZSM010000161.1, on the reverse strand, counting down.
ACCAAAAAGACGAAAACCCAAGCAGGTAAAATTGAGAAAAAGAATAGGCCTGGTTCTGGAAGAAATTCCGCAGTAACCGGAAAAAACAAATCAGGGGAACCGGGTTCTTCCGAAAGTTTATCCAAGCCAGCTCCGAAAAAGCCAAGACATGCACCCAAAAGCCATCAAAAGGAAAGTAAGTCTAAGCCCTCGATCTGGAGTCTCTTTAATCCATCACCAACACTGGACCCCGTGGAAGAAAAAGTGGACTATGAGCTAAGCTCTGGAGGTTTAATCGATGATAGCGGGCCACGACCGAAACCACAGTTTTCAGGAGGTTTGAAAGCCGGGTTTGCCGATGACAATCAGCAATTCAATTATTTTCTGAATTTTCTCCAAAAGTACGATTTGGGTGATGATGCCCTAAGCTATGATGTGAGCGAACGAATTCACTTTCAACTTCAGGACATAGATGGAAAAAGTCTGCCGAATGTTAAAATTGAGGTTTTTGCTCAAAAAGCGGATCGGTTACTGGATCAGGGTAAAACTTATTCCGATGGTTCCTTTTACATTTTTCCGGCTGAGATTGCAGAACAAGACCAGACTTTTCGATTGACCTATACGGTAGATGGTATTTATGAAATCATTGATATTCAGCGTAATGGTCCGCGAACCATCCGAGTCAATACATCCCGGCCGCGTCCTGATCTGACCCATGTGCCTGTGGACATCGTGTTCATCCTTGATACCACTGGCAGTATGGCCGAAGAGATTCGACGCTTGCTGGAAACCATCGATATTATTCACATGAATCTCACCAACTTGCCCAACCAACCGCTGATCCGGTTTGGGATGGTGCTCTATCGGGATAAAGAGGATGAGTACTGTACGAAGGTCGTGCCCCTGACAGCTGATATAGATGAGTTCCGCCGGGCCTTAGAGCAGGTTGAGGCTGCCGGTGGCGGTGATACACCCGAGGACTTACAAGCTGCACTGGAAAGCAGTTTGCATGAGATTGAGTGGAATGAAAAGGGTCTCCGTTTGGGCTTTGTTGTTACTGATGCCCCACCCCACCTGGACTATGAACAAAATTACACCTATATCCTGGCTGCCCTGGAAGCCAAGCGCCAGGGCATCAAGCTATTCACCGTCGGTACGGGAGGTCTGGATATCCAGGGCGAATATATTCTGCGTCAGATAGCCCAACTGACCTACGCTAAATATTTGTTTCTGACCTATGGGAATGAAACGGGAGAGAATATCGGGGGCCGCCAGGGAAGTGTGAGTCACCATACGGGCTCCAATTATCAAACAGACAAGCTGGAAGCCATCATCATTCGAATTGCCAAGGAAGAGGTTTCAAATTTTACTGATGAGCCTTTAACGTTGGATGAAGATTACTACGAAGCACAGCCGGTGGACCACGAAACCCGCGAGGAAACTTTGGCCCAATTATTTAAACAGGCTGTTTCACGTCTGGTGGATTACTCTACCATCAAGATTGCGAACGCACCCCGGTTGGGAGTCCTGCCCATTCTGGCCAAAACCGATGGAGCTGCATTAAATGCTGAATATTTTTCTGAACAACTTCTGTTATCGGTCGCTCAAAATGATCAGTTCACCCTGATTGCCCGTAAAGACCTGCAACAGGTCTTAGAAGAGCAGAAACTGCAGCTTTCCGGCCTGCTGACCGAAGATCAAACCATTCGAATTGGGGAGCTGTTGGGGGCTGAATTACTACTTTCTGCAGAGCTGTATGAAAAAGACACGGGCTATGATTTGTTTATTAAGTTGTTGCGAGTAGAATCAGCCGAGATCCTGGCGGTGACCAAGATCATCATGGATAAAGACCTGGGTTTATAATTCTAACGTGGACATCGGAAAAAAGTTTTGCCACAAAAGCACAAAGGATTATGAAGTACA
>JAOZSM010000161.1:0-4759 GCA_029939675.1 Fidelibacterota bacterium | reverse complement strand
AAATGAAAAAGAATATTGAATTCTGGCGTGATGAAAACGGAACGCCCCATGTAGTGGCCCAAACTCGAGAAGATATGTATTGGGGCGAAGGATATGTGCATGCTCGTGATCGCGGTATGCAAATTCTGCTTATGCGGATATTGGGACAGGGTCGCGGGAGCGAATTATTAGACGCCAGTGAAGAAATGCTGGGCATCGATACCTTTTTCCGGCGCATGAACTGGCGGGATAATACCGCTTCTGAACTTGATAAACTTTCAGCTGAAAATACAAAGTACCTGAACGCCTTCTGTGAGGGTATTAATGCCGCTCTGGCTGAAAAAATAGCCTGGGAATATAAATTACTGGGCTATAAACCTGAGCCATGGGAGCCTGGAGACAGCATTATGCTTTCACGCATGGTCGGCTATTTGACCTTGTCCCAGTCTCAGGGAGAAATTGAGCGCCTCCTGGTCGAAATGGTCCAGGCAGATGTTTCGCTTGATAAGCTTGAAGCATTATTTCCCGGGCTGCTGGGTGAACTGGATGTTGAGCTCATTAAACAAGTAAAACTGCATGAGCGGATCGTTAATCCTGAAACGCTATGGAATTTGGCAGCCCCCAGAGCAATGGCATCCAATAACTGGGTAATTTCCGGGAGTAAGACCCATTCAGGTAAGCCAATTTTAGCCAATGATCCTCATCTTGAAGTAAATCGTCTGCCCAATATCTGGAGTGAAATTGTGCTCAGTTGTAGTGGACGCACTCTGATGGGTGGATCCATGCCAGGCATGCCGGGTATCCTGGTTGGGCGCGGTCCAGAGTTGTCCTGGGGGGCGACCTATTCCTTTATTGATGCCGTAGACTCATGGATTGAACGGGTTAGGGATGGTAAATATTATCGAGAGGATGATGATCAGTGGCATGCTTTTTCAGTTCGTTCTGAGGTTATCAAGCGTAAGAAAAAAGAGCCTGTAACGGTCAAGTTCTATGAAAACCAACACGGCTCCCTGGATGGTTCTCCCGATACTGAAGGGTACTATTTAGCCACGCGCTGGGCTGGAGCAGATTCAGGTTCTGGAGCGGTTAATGCGATTATCAATTTATGGTCAGCAAAATCGGTGGAAGCCGGCATGGATACAATGGGTCCCATGGAAACTTCCTGGGATTTTGTATTTGCTGATGGAGCGGGGAATATTGGTTTCCAGATGACTGGCAGTGCCCCCATCCGCCGGAAAGGCGTGCGCGGTTTTGTACCCCTACCAGGTTGGAAAAGTGAGAATGACTGGCAGGGTTATCATTCATACCTGGATCTGCCGCGGATTCTGAACCCGGAGCAGGGCTTTTTCTCCACAGCCAACCATGACTTGAATCATCTTGGTAAAACCAATCCAATCAATATGCCCATGGGTTCCTACCGAACGGATCGGATTGACGCCTTGTTGAAAGCAGGTTCAGCCTTTCGTGTAGAAGATGTTTTTAAGATGCACGGTGATCTGTATTCACTCCAGGCTGAGGCGTTTATGAAAGTGCTTAAGCCGCTATTGCCAGAGAATGAGATCGGAAACATTCTGAAGGATTGGGATCTGTGTTATGATGCTCAAAGTCGGGGAGCTTTTTTGTTCGAACAATTCTATAAAGCGCTTTACGGTGAGGTCTTTGGTGAAGGCGGTTTGGGAAAAACAGTGACTGACTACCTTTCAAATGAGACGGGAACCTTTATTGATTTTTATGCTAATTTTGATGCGGTTCTGTTGGCTGAATCATCCCCCTGGTTTGGGGACAGAAGTCGTGAGCAAATCTTCAAATTGGTTTTGGAGAATATCTCTAATATTGAGATCAAAACCTGGGGTGCCGTTCAACAGTTCCAGATGAATCATATATTGTTTGGTGGAAAAATGCCCGGGTTTCTGGGTTTTGATAAGGGACCCATCACCGGTGTGGGTGGCCGGGCTACTCTTCACCAGGGGCAGATCTACCGCAGTGCCGGTCGGGTTACCACCTTTATGCCGTCTTACCGGATGACCATGGATATGGCCACATCAGAGATGCATTCCAATCTAGCTGGCGGACCCACAGATCGTAGATTCTCAAAGTGGTACGTCTCTGGCTTGCAGGGTTGGCTTGATGGTAAATACAAGCGGACAGTTCCAGATGAGGATCAGCCCAAAATAAAGCTCTGATCATTCGTCTTCGCGAAGGAGTGATAACGACTGCGGCGATCTCCTTAAACTTGGATTCTTGGTCTAGGAGATTGCCACGTCGCCCTGCTCCTCGCAATGACGGATTACGGGAGGGCTAAAGCGCTCAGGGCCAACTCTGGAAGACGAGAAATCTTTCTGGGAAAAGTAAATTCGCGAGACCTGCAAATAACTCTCATATCTGAGCCGAAATATTCTATTATCCAGGGAGATAAAATTTTTGAAAGGGTATAAAATGCAATTTAGATTTATTGTAATTAGTAGTTTGATCATCATGACCATGATTGCTTGTGATTCAAAAGAACGAGTTAAGGCTCCCGAGCAAAGCCAGCCAACGGAAGCTCCTCATCAAGCAGCTTCAAATAGTCATCAGGTTAAAGTTGAAGAAGTGATTCAAGCCAACTCATACACCTATCTACGGGTCACTGAGGATGGTAAGGAATATTGGATTGCCACATCCAAACAGATTATTGAAGCGGGTCAGACACTCAGTTATGGACAGGGTCTGGAGATGAAAAATTTTACCAGCAAGGAACTTGGAAGAACTTTCGAGAGTATCTGGTTCGTGGGTCAGATGGGCGGTACGAAAAACCTGGGTAGTATGGGCCAGAAAAAAGGCGCAATTTCTCCCAACATTAACCAACAAAACGTAAAAACGCAAAGTATCTCAGTCAATAAGGTGTCCGGTGGCGTGACAGTTCAGGAACTTTATGCTGATGCATCCGCCTTCGAAGGCAAAACAGTCACTATCCGTGGGGAAGTAACCAAGTTTAACCCCAAAATTATGGGTCGTAACTGGGTTCATATTCAAGATGGCACCATTTCAGGTGATTATTTTGATCTAACCATTACTACCATGGATCCTGTAAAAGTGGGTGATGTGGCAGTCTTCAAAGGAAAAATTGCTATCAATAAAGATTTTGGTGCAGGCTATAAGTATGCCATGATCATGGAAGAGGCGATACTGGTTAACGAGGATTAAACACGAGCAAAGGTTCTTTGTTAGCCACAGATGTTCACAGATTCACACAGATTTTAAAAAAGGCGAGAATTTTACTCCTCGCCTTTTTTATTAACAAACTGTGCTAATCCGTGTCAATCCGCGGCCAATAATCTAATCCAGCTTTACAATCTTAAGTGCCTGATTAAAGCCTGCTCCCTGGATGTTGAAGAAGTAAACCCCACTGGCCTGCTGCAGTCCCTGTTCATTGGTTCCATCCCAGCTGACCTCATATTCACCTGCAACCTGCAGAGTAGCGTGTTTTAAGGTGGAAATCGTTCTGCCGCGAAGATCCAGAACAGAAATTGAAATCTGCAAATCCTGGTCTAAAGCATAGCTTAACGTAGTGTTGGGGTTAAAAGGATTGGGATAGTTAAACATGGAAAAATCCAGCCAGGTTTGTTCAGGAAGCAAGGCAGCTGGTTCTGTGGGTAGCCGATCTTTCAGGTTTAGAATTCTTTGATATGATTCCTCTATCCGATAACGTGGAATTGCTTCACTCAATACCTGAGTTGCGATATGATTTACCAGAAGTGGAACGAGCCTATGTCCATCCATGTCATCATCCCAGTTATACAATAAAATATCAACACCGGCATTGATGGCCAGGGTGACAGCCTCAGTTAAGCCGTAATTCTCGGTGATGGCTCCCATCATCATGGCATCCGTGATAACGACACCGTTATAGCCCATGGTCTCTCGCAAGAGTCCGTTGATCGTAGCTGTTGAGAGGGTTGCCGGATATAATGAGTCCAAATTTGAATTGAACACATGGGCACTCATGATCATATCTATGCAACCTGAATCGATGAGTGAGTAATAGGGCTCCAGCTCGAGCTCTTGCCAGGAATCTGTTACATCGGTAAATCCCAGATGACTATCACCTTCAGAGCTGCCATGTCCGGGAAAATGCTTTAAGGCGGTGAGCTGATCGTTCTGATGAAATTCATCAATAAACCAATAGGCGTTCTGGGCCACAATCTCTGGATCAGCACTATAACTGCGGTTACCGATAACATTTCCCGGATTCAGGCGCAGATCAACCACCGGTGCAAAATCAGTGTTAAGTCCAATGCTGGCGAACCAGGTACTGAACAGTGCAGCCGTTTCACGCGTAGTGGTCTCATTGTTTTGTTGACCCAGTTCGTAGGCACTGGGAGAATTTTGGAAGCCGTTGGAAAGTCTAAGATTGGTGACCGAGCCGCCCTCTTGATCGGTTGCTACAAACAGAGGGATGAGAGCGCTGGCCTGAAGCTCAGAAACAAGTTGGTTAGCCTGGGTTGCATTTTCAATATTACCGTAAACCCGATAAAGCAGAACGCCCCCCACATTGTACTGAGCAATTTCATCCAGAATAAGTTGCGGAGCTGATTCACCCCAGAATCCAAAAATAATCATTTGCCCGATCTTGTAACGCAGGCTGTCATGTTCCCAGAGATTATTCTGAGCAGCTAAGGAGCTAAATATCAAGGTCTGGATTAAGAGCAGGCAGAGCAGTTTTTTCATAAGATCCCTTTTAGTGATACTGAAAAATAACTAAAAGGCAAGAACAAGACTAATGGATAATGCCATCTAATTA
>JAOZSM010000025.1:19315-22912 GCA_029939675.1 Fidelibacterota bacterium | reverse complement strand
CTTCACTCGTTGCCATAAACAGTATTGAAAAGTATGGAGAATTGACATGACACATCGAAAATCCTGGGCAGAACCCTGGAAAATAAAAATGGTAGAACATTTGACCATGACCTCACGCGAGGATCGCATCAAAGCTATCGAAGAAGCTGGATATAATACTTTTTTATTGAGGTCGGATGATGTTTACATCGATCTTTTAACAGACAGCGGTACCAACGCCATGAGTGACCGACAATGGTCAGGTATGATGCTGGGTGATGAAGCCTATGCAGGTAGTAGAAATTTTTATCATCTTGAAGATGCCATTCGGGAACACTATTCATACAAACATATTATACCCACCCATCAGGGACGTGGCGCTGAACATATGATGTCCCAAATCCTGATCAAAGACGGTGATTACTTACCGGGAAACATGTATTTTACCACAACTCGGTTGCACCAGGAGCTCGCTGGTGGAACTTTTGTTGATGTGATCATAGACGATGCCCATGACACTGAAAGTGATCATCCTTTCAAGGGTAATGTAAGCCTGGAAAAATTAGAAGATTTAATCAATAAAGTTGGTGCTGAAAAAATTCCATATGTTTGTCTCGCTACAGCAGTGAACATGGCCGGTGGTCAACCCATATCAATGGGAAACTTAAAAGAAGTTCGTGAGCTCACCAATAAACATGGAATAGACATTGTCCACGATATGACCCGGGTAGCAGAAAATGCCTGGTTGATCAAAGAGCGTGAACCTGGCTATGCAGATAAAAGTGTGAAAGAAATCGTTTTTGAGATTTGCTCACTAACCGATCATGCCACCATGAGTGCTAAAAAAGACCCCTTAGTGAATATCGGCGGGTTCATGGCAACCAATGACGAAGATGTTTATCGAAAAGCTCAAAATATGGTAGTGGTTTACGAAGGTTTACACACCTATGGAGGAATGGCTGGTCGCGATATGGAGGCTTTGGCTATCGGAATTGCAGAATCCGTTCAGGATGACCACATGCGTTCACGAGTTGGCCAAACTCAGTATCTGGGTGAAAAGCTGATCAAGTATGGTGTGCCAATTGTGAATCCTATCGGAAGTCACGGTGTTTTTCTGGATGCCAAAAAATTTCTGCCCCATCTTTCACAGGATGTTTTTCCAGCCCAGACTCTGGCTGCTGAGATCTACATCGAGAGTGGCGTCCGTAGCATGGAAAGGGGTATTGTTTCTGCTGGTCGTAACAAAGAAACCGGCGATCATAACCGACCTAACCTTGAGCTGGTTAGACTGACCCTGCCGCGCCGAGTTTATACCCAGGCACACATGGATGTAGTAGCTGAGTCTATTGCAGATGTCTATGATAGGCGAGCCGAAATCACTGGTCTCAAATTTACCTATGAACCGGAATATTTGAGATTCTTTCAAGCCAGGTTTGAACCTATTGCCTGATATAGCATAATTTTTGAAGATCAATCAGTGAAGTGGCTCCTGTTTCAAGCAAGGAGCCGCTTCTTATTACAAAGAATTTATCAGGGTGTATCAGCGGTAAAAAAGGTTTTTCTTTAGACAGTTCTAAAAGCCGGACCCGAAGATGAAATATCGTCTTGAAAAGAAAATACAACTGACTATAATACAAGCCTTATGAAATCTATTGTATTCATCGATAAAGACAGCCAACTGACCCATAGTATCCGAAGTCTGGCTGACATTTTACATATCCCATTTGAGCATGTAGCCCGTAACAATGATGTAAGACGTCTGGTTGCCACAGGTAATGTTGGTATGATCATCGCGAATACAGAGATTAGCACTATTCGATTTGAAGATATGGCTGTAGAGATTGACACAATTCAGAAGAGAAATCGAATCTCTGAGTTTCCAATCTATTACATATGTGAAGACATTCCGGTTGCCGGTGAGAATTTACCCCAGGACGTGCCAGCTTCATTTTTAATAAAACGCAGCTCCAGCCTTGAAAACATCTATTCAATAATAGAGAAAACCCTGCTTTCAGATCAGGAGATTGAGCAATCCGGTGGTTTTATTCTTTATAGCGAAGCCCACAAAGAATTTATTGATTCATACCAACGCCTGTTGCTTGAATTAGAACGCATTGTTGCTAAGCAGATAGATTTATGATTGTCCGTCTACCCAAAGGTATGCTGACGATTTCTGCCTTAAAGGATGGTGAATTCATCCTTGGAGAGCTGCAGGGGGAAGCCAGCGTTTTTGAAATTACAGCCGGACTGGCTGAACATGGCATTAAGAGTGGCTTACAGCGCGAATATATTGAAAAACTGGTCGCTGGATATCGTGGTCAACTGCCCATTGCCATTAGCGAAATCAGGGTTGATCTGGTTAAATTTAATGTCTCATATTTAGAAAGCTTGGATACTGAAAATACTGATCTCTATCAGATACTGGCTGAGTTACAAAATAAAGAAATTACTGGAATGGTCATGGAGGGTGACCGCTTACTCACTATCCAGTCATCTTCCAAAAGAATACTGACCAAACCGGATGGTCGTGAAATAGTTCTCAGTGATGCTGGCAAGGAAGAGATTAATCATCTTTGTGGAAAAAATGTCAGGGCCAATGAAAAAGGGAATACTATCCTGGCTGCAATTGATGGTGTTGCTCAAATAACAACCCGGGGGAAAGTATCAGTATTTCCGTTTGAGTCTCACCGCAGTATCGGAAAGGTTCATGGAAAAATAGAATCTAAGCAGGCTTTGCTGATCCAGGGCGATGTAACTGGAGGTGCCAATATTTCCAGTCTGGCTACACTCATTGTCAGAGGTGTGATCAGGTCTTCCACGATCCGCTGTGGAGGTGACCTGGATTGCGCCAATGGGATTGATAATATCCGGCCAAAAGATGATGGTGAAATCAGAGTTGAACAAAACCTGCGGACTTCAAATATTAAGAATTTCAAAGTTTGGGTTGGTGCTAAGCTTTCCGCTCACAGGATCATTGATCATTCTGATGTAGAAGTGCTGGATACCTTGATCTGCCCCAGGATTGCAGACTCAAAGATCGCAGTTGGCAATCAGTTAATTACCTATAACATTGTTCGAGACAGTGTAATTAAATTTGGTCCTGGCGCAGTTGAAGATCCCTTCATCAACAAATTTAAGCAAACTCATCTTTCCAGAAGCCGTAAACATCACGATAAACATCTGGCACTGGAATTTCAACGGGCTCATCTGGAACAATTAAGGTTGAAGAGTCTCATGGTGTTGCAGCGATTAAAAAATGAAGGGCAGAGTTCAATTACACTGGGTAATGTCCTCAAACGTTATTTGAGCACCATGGAAGAAAATTTCAAAATCTACAAAAATGGCTATGAGGAATTGCTTAGTATAGAACAGTTGGTGGGACAGGAGCGGGCTGAACTTGCCTATAACACCAGTTTGATGGAATCATTCACAAATCCTAAGATCATTGTAGTAGGCAAAATTGAGGCTGGAACCCGGATTGTTGGACCTTCAGACAGTATTGTTTTGGATAAAGGGATGTCCAGTATGTCCGTTGTATTGGAACCAGAGTCGCAAAAGCTGGTGTTTATTCCCCTTCCAAAGCAAGGAGAGTAGGGCATTATGGCAGAGAAAACAAAA
>JAOZSM010000025.1:0-19215 GCA_029939675.1 Fidelibacterota bacterium | reverse complement strand
GCCAGACGGTCAATCAAGTACTGAATGAACTTGCCGAAGATGATGTGATTAAGTTCTCCAGAAGATTTTTACAGCTAAAGGGAGACCTTTCACAATTAGGAGCATGATTCAGTAATACAGGGTACATATGTCCGATATGTGACAGAATATAAAACATTTTCAACTCATATTAGGGTATGAGCAAAGTAGTAAAACGTAACTCAACAATTAAAGTTGAATTAATTATTCGTGATAATTGCAACTATTGTGACCGTATCAGTCACGCACTCTCCCAGTTAAATGATAGTTATCCTGAATTACGCATAATCACAAAAAACATTACACAAGTGCAGGGAAGTCGCCAGTCAATAGGCGGTATTACACCTGCTATCTGGGTCAAGGATAAATTATGGTTTCTGGGATCATTTAATTCAGATATATTTTGTGACCGAATTAATGGTCTTATTCAGAATCCGACTCTCCTAAAATCAGGTTGACTCCAATTTAGCATACATATTAGAGACTAATTGATTTAGCTGAATTAAAAATCTACCGCAATTCTTTTTCCGGTTTAGATTGGTTATAATTGAAACGTACCTAAGTCTGTTGTAAATGTAAAGGATATCTCAATGCTAGGAGTAATCGGGGGAACCGGATTCTACAAAGTAGACTGGATGGAACTGATTGAATCCCGTCAGGTCTCCACCCCTTTTGGGTCCCCTTCAGCAGACCTGTTATTTGGTAAAGTGGGTTCCGCTGACCTGGTTTTTCTTGCCCGGCATGGTGCTGATCACGAGTTTCTGCCTTCTGAAATAAACTATCGAGCAAACATATGGGCTTTGAAATCAGTTGGCGTTAAACGTATTATCTCACTTTCAGCCACAGGCAGTCTGCAGGAGGAGATCAAACCTGGTGAATATGCTTTACCGGATCAATACTTTGATTTTGTAAAAGATGGCCGCCCTAAAAGCTTTTTCGGGAACGGGCTGGTGGCTCATATATCAAGTGCAGAACCGGTATGCGCAAGCTTGAGAGGCCAGATCGCGGCATCTGGCAAACACCTCGGTATTACTATTCATGATCAAAAAACATATGCCTGTGTCGATGGGCCAAGATTAGGAACGCGTGCAGAAAGTTTTTTCCTGCGCGGCCCAGCCGGGTGTGATCTGGTGGGCATGACCAATATTCCCGAAGTATTCCTCGCCAGGGAAGCTCAGATGTGCTACTCCACCATTGCTATTCCAACAGATTATGATTGTTGGATCGATGACCCTGAACAATATGTAACAGTAGACCAGGTCATTGAGCGCTATAAGGCCAGTTTGGATACAGCCTTAATTCTGCTCAAGCATGTTTTGGAAAATTATGACCACAGTTTATCCTGTGACTGTCACAAAAGTTTGCAGCACTCCCTGATGTTTGATCCGCAAAAATTAGACGGACCTTTAAAAAGTATCATGGAGGTTCTGCTCAAATAGTGCCTCTTCAACTTCCCAATATAGATCAATAACCAATGATCAAGGTTGGTCGGTTGATGGTCGATTAAATAGGAGCATTTTTTAAGTCCCTTATCCTTCGCAAACTTAGTGCAGACTAATATGAACCTGTCATTTTCAAAGATTAAGCTCGGGCGAGCTACAGTATGGATATTGATACTCTGTTTCGCAGGCATTCTGTCTAATGAAGCTCTGGGGCAAACTGAATTGAATAGTCATGATTTTACATTGGGGGCAACTGGTCTGGGACTGGCAGTTGGCGTTGAGTTGTTTGCGAAAGATCGTTTTCTACCATCTGAACCACGGTTTAGCACGCCTAATCAACTAGATATCACTTTTCGCAGTAAGATGCTTTGGGAAGGTGAAAAACAAGAACAAGCCCGGATATGGAGTGATCGGTTAATCTACGGGGTTTCACTTTCCAGCTTAGTCTGGGGTCCGCTTCTGGCAGCAGACCATGAATTGGCTGCCTTGATTAACATGGAAGTGTTCGCTGTAAATAGCCTGCTTACTAATCTGGTGAAGATTGGGAGTGGCAGGGAGCGACCCTATCATTATTTTCACACAAGATCACCACAGGGGCCAGTGGACTTTGCGTCATTCTTTAGTGGTCATAGCAGTGTCGCTTTCTCTCAGGCGGTGACCAATGGAATCTTACTTAGTGAAGCCTATCCAGATCAGGAAGCATTGATCTGGACATCCCTCATGACTACAGCAGGAATTACTGCGTATCTGCGGGTTGCTGGAGATATGCACTACTTTACTGATATTGTAGTTGGAGCAGGCGTGGGGTCATTGATTGCCTGGAGTATTACCCAATTTGAGATGAAGCGCTTTGAGCAAAATCCTGATTCTGGTGCTCTTTTCAGGGTTACTTTTAAAATACCTTTGGGGTAAGGTAACTTTTTGCGTATTTTTCACGATAATTGGATGAAATGAGGAGCCAAACATTATGACTGAAAAGTTACCTGGTAAAAGTAATCAACAATCCTGGATTGCCATTGGCGTTATTATCATTGGTGCCATATTTTTATTGCAAAGTTTGAACATCATGCATCTTGGTCACTTTGTGGGAGATTGGTGGCCGGTAATTCTTATCATCGCAGGTTTCTCTAAATTACAAAATGATGATCGTCGAAATGGAGCCATCCTTTTTATAGCCGGGTTAATTCTACTTTCAGCAACCTTGGATTTTATCAATTGGGGCAGTATTTTCAAGTTATGGCCATTGGTTATTCTGTATGTGGGTGTCTCCATGCTTTTAAAATCTCAAGGGAAACCAGGACTTTCATTCTCGGCGGTTTCTCCCAGTGATGATAATTTTGTTAGAGCTTCCGCCATTTTTGGTGGTGTAGAGAAAGCAGTCCAATCAGATGATTTCAAGGGAGCCAATACTATGGCTCTTTTTGGAGGCATTGATCTGGATCTGCGCAAGGCTAAAGCGGTTGAGACCGGCTGTACTCTGAATGTTACTGCGCTATTTGGTGGTGTTGAGATCATTGTTCCAGAGAATTGGAATGTAATTATTACCGGAACACCGATATTCGGAAGTATAGAAGATAAAACACGAGGGAGCGCTGAAAATTCTGTTAATGTTACATTGAATTGTACCGTTGCTTTCGGTGGCTTAGAAATAAAAACCTGAAAACTTTTAGAATGAAGCAGACAATTAAAGACCGGGAATTGTCTCGGTCTTTTTTCTTTGTACTAGCTCCTGAAGTCTGCTTGGAAGGATAATACCAATTGTATTTCAGAATGCGCGTTAAGTGTCTTCGCGAGCAGAGCGCGGCGATCTCAGAGCCCCAGCAAAAAAGAGATTGCCACCCATCTTCGTCTTCCAGACTTCGCCGTGGCAGGCTATCCCTACGGGACTCGCAAAGACGAAACCCAACAATAAGCAAGCAGCACATGGATAGCGCATTACGAAGTATAATTAGTGTCTGTCCTTAATGTCCGAAAACAAACCGTTGAAACGGTTCTTCTTAAAATAACCGAATCAGAAACCCACGACTTAAGTCGTGGGCTGCTATGCACTTAAGGATGATTGTAACCATTTCAATGGTTTCCTATATTTTTGGAAACAGCAACTTTATGGACAGACACTAATTAGTATAACTCTGGTTTAGGATAAATGAAAAAGCTACTATTTAACTACCTGCCTTATGGAGTCATTGATCTATTGCTAACACTGTCGATCATTTCAGAGCTGATCAATCAACGCTATGACCTGATCTGGTCCAATTTTCCCATCCTGATCTGGGGGATAGTATCTCTATCTAAAAAAATGAAAGCTGCTGGTCATGGTTTGGCTGATTGAACTTTTGGTCCTGAGTATGACTGTTGTTCTCATGTACCATGCAGAGCGCGCTAATAATTTACAGTTTGTAAAACTATTCTGGTTTAGTGGTTTGATCATGGGAGTTCTGCGAGAGCTAATTCTAGCCCAAGTTGGTGGACTGTATGCCTATGGCGCTTTTAATCTGACTATTTTTGGGATGCCAGTCATCTTTACCGTCCTTTGGACAAATCTCAGTTATGTAAGCTGGCAATGGAGTGATAACTATCTAGGTCGTGAATATCTGAGTGCTCAAAAATGGGATCATCATTTACCCCTTATGTTCGTGACCATGGTGCTCATTGCTTTCTTCTTTGAATCTCTGCTTTCACAGTATCAACTCATTCACTGGAAACTGGGCTCATTCAAAACTTTGTGGGGGGGCACGCCATTATTAGCGCCTTTTGCATATGGTTTTACTACTGTTCTATATATGCAAAGTCTGCGCTGGATTATCCATAGGTTTGAAAATAATTGGCAATCAACAACACTGCAATTGGCTGCTTTGCAACCCCTGGTCGTGTTGGTGCTCATGGGACTGTTATTCATTACAAATCTCATTATCATTCTTGTTTATTCATGATTGACTCAGGGAGAAAGCCGGATTAGATTAGCCTGCTTTTTTGATAGCCCGGGTGGCGGAATTGGTAGACGCGCTAGGTTCAGGGTCTAGTGTACTTACGTATGTGCTGGTTCGACTCCAGTCCCGGGCACTTTTCAATTAAGAATTCTAAATAAGCCATTGCAATTTTGCAGTGGCTTTTTTTTCACTACAACGAATTTAAATACAACTCGGTAATTAAAACAATTTGTAATACGCTTAAAACAATCCTTGTACCAACAATAGACTATAGTAACACCAATAGCCAAGACGAAATGTTGTCAATATAAGACGATATGTCGTCAGTTTTATCGCATAATATGAAGCAATAATACGAGAAAATGCTTGTGAGCCTAAGTTCTGTGCATTGGCATAGAATATGACTATAGCTCAATATTATGAAATTATATGATTAGCAGATGTGCCGATCATTAAACTTAACCTGAGGGAGAACGTTATGAAGAAGACACTGTTAATGCTGCTAGTAATGTGCATTTCGAGCATGGCTATTGGGCAAACTCTATTCATCAATGAGTTTATGGCAAGCAATGACTACGCCTATGCTGATGAAAATGGGCAGTTTGACGATTGGTTCGAAATCTATAATGCTGGAACCACCGCGATAGATATAGGAGGGATGTACGTAAGTGATGGTCTTGGAACTCCTGACCTCTGGCAAATACCTGCTACTGCACCAGAACTGACCACCATTCCAGCAGGCGGGTTTCTCAGACTCTGGGCGGATGATGAATCCGATCAGGGTGTTCTACACCTGGGTTTTAAGCTAAGTGGCGGTGGTGAAGATATTGTCCTAACCGCAGCTGATGGATCAACAATTATTGATTCTTATACTTACGGTCCGCAAATTACGGATGTATCCCTGGGACGTATGCCAGATGGTTCAGAAAACTGGCAAAGCTTTGGTGAACATCCTGTGATGGGGTATACTTGTTCACCTGGAAGAAGTAATATCACGCTCAGGATTAATGAGTTTATCGCTAAAAATGACAATGGTATCCAAGATGAATTTGGTAACTATGGTGATTGGATTGAATTGTACAATTTCGGAGAAAATGATATGGATATCACAGGCATGTACCTGACCGATGCTTTGGACAATCCAACTCAATACACATTTAATCCGACAATTATACCTGCTGGTGAATTTCTTCTTATCTGGAGTGACGGGTCAACTAGTGATCCAATAACTGATCCTGATACCATACATACAAACTTTAAGCTTTCTGCTGGCGGGGAAAGTGTTGGCCTCTATTTAGATGCGAATACTGTAATTGATACTATTAATTTTGGGGCTCAAACACCAGATATTTCCTATGGACGTTACCCTGATGGAACTGACGAATGGATCTCATTTTCTGTGCCATCACCTGGAGCTAGCAATACTTACACTGCTGGTCCTATTATTTCATCTGTAACTCGAAACCCAATGTTTCCAGAATACACGGATGCAGTAATAATTAATGCTGGTGTTGAATCCAACGACTCCGGTTTACTTGTAACGTTAAAGTACAGCGTAGGTGCCGACTTCATTGATATTCAATTGTTTGATGATGGTTTACATGAAGATGGTGCCGCTGGTGATAACATGTATGGTGGTACAATACCGGCACATGCACAAGGAACAAATGTTGATTGGTACATTCAAGCCACGGACGATGCGCCATCACAAACTAATTTTCCCACAGATGCGCCTAACATGGTTTTAGCATATATCGTAACTGATTGGACACCAACTGAAGTAATTGAGTTGACTATCGATGAACCATCAGGGTTAGCATATAATCATAATACAGGAACCTTGTTCACCCATAACGATGGAACGGTCTCTGATATTTATGAGATAAGTACAAGTGGAGCATTAATTAGCACAATTGCAGTTCAAGGAACCGACTTTGAGGGAATTGCCTTCAATGCTGGCTATGATACAATTTATGTAGTTGAGGAAGCAGCCTGGACAATCAAGAAATATACGCTTGATGGTACCCTTGTTGGAGAAATTCTGGTCGATCATTCTCCTGGTCAGGTAGATGGTCTGGAAGGGATAACCATCGATCATTTAACTGGTCATATTTTCGTGTTACATGAAAAGAACAATCCCGAATTGATTGAGTTAACCAGTGCTGGTTTGGAAATTAGCAGAATACCGCTAACTTTTTCATCAGATGTTTCTGGAATCACCATTCACCCTGTTTGGCAGACTTTGTTCATTCTTAGTGATGAAGGTTATTCTCTGAATGAAGTCAGTAGAACCGGGAACCTATTACGATCCTGGTATATCCCCCTGGATCAGGCTGAAGGCGTAACCTTCGGTGCCGACGAGCATACGATCTATATGGCCGCTGATCGCGGAAATAAACTCTATGAGTTTGCTTTCAACTTCGATATTTATACACCACCACCAGTTCTCTTTGTCAATGAATTTATGGCAAAGAATACAGTTACCATCACTGATGAAAATGGTGATTACGACGATTGGATCGAAATCTATAATCCAGGGACAGAAGCTATCGATATTGGTGGATATTTTATTACTGATGATCTTGCAAATCCCACTCAATGGCTCATCCCCAGTACATATCCGGATTCTACAACGATCCAACCGGGAGAATTTCTACTGTTATGGGCAGATAAAGAACCAGCCCAAGGTGTATTGCATGTCAATATTAAGCTTGGAACAAGTGGTGAGCAGATCGGGCTCTATTTTACAGATGGTGTTGGTGTGATCGACACACTCACTTTTGGAGCTCAGGCTGAAGATATATCCGCTGGTCGACTAGACGATGGCGGAGACCTCTGGGGATTCTTCACCGGCACAACTCCTGGCGCAAGCAACAGTGGAGGTGTGGTAGGAGTTGATGACGATATTGCATCACTACCATCAGAACACTATCTATCTCAAAACTATCCCAATCCCTTCAATCCTACAACGATGATTAGCTATACATTATCAGAACCTGGATATACTGAGCTAACCATACACAATGTATTAGGCCAGACCGTGGCAACTCTGGTACAGGGACATCATCCCTCAGGAGTTCACAATGTCGTGTGGAATGGTATCGGTAATGAGGGACAGCCAGTAGCAACGGGTATTTATTTTTACCGTATGCAAGTAGGTGACTTTTCCCAGACCAGAAAGATGATGTTCATCAAGTAACGCATTTACTTAATAATGAAAGCCCTGGATAAACATCCGGGGCTTTCATTTATTGACGTCTTCCCAAAAAGTATATGACAGAACATGAATATCACCCTAACATCCATAAATATAGTCGTTTATGCAAATATGGGCTATGTTCTTAATTATCTACACTTTGCGTCTTTGCGTTCTCTGTGAGTTGGAAATCCCGCCGACAGGGGAACAAGGAGGGTCGGGGATGGACTTTTTGCGGGATCGTCTTTATTGAATTAACAATTAATCAACCAGTTCAGATTATATATACTTGAGATTTGCAAAAAATCATTCACTCCCTGGACCTAATCATTACCTTACCAGCCAAAATCCAAGGGAGATATGTGAACATAAATGACTTACACCCAGCTAAAAAACACTAAACCGATCGAATTTGGAAAACAGTTCATCTCATTTATTATCGGTACTCATGATGATGATCGTATATCATTGAATTATTACCACCAACCAGAAACAGGTGAAGTCTTCGCGGAAGTGATTTTCGGAAAATTAGCTCAGGGACCTCCAGGACATGCCCATGGCGGTGCTATATCAGCGGTATTTGACGAACTCATGGGTGCTTGTTGCTGGGTAAATGGCTATCCTGTGATGACAGCTCAATATACAACTCGTTTCTTTAAACCAGTCCGTCTGAATCAGGATATGCTGTTTTCTGCAGGAATAAGCAAAGTAGAGAAAAATAAAATAACTCTGGAAGCCAAATTGATGGATGGTTCAGAATTGATTCACGCTGAGGCCCGCGGTCTTTTTATACTACAGGACCTTGAGAAATTTAAACAAATGAGTCAGATAGATCCTGACACTTTAAAATATTATGAAGCACTTGCCAAACATGTCTGAGTTTCATTCAACAAATATATCAACACCTCAGCGCCCTCTGCGCTCTCCGCGGTTAACAGCTTTTAGTAAATATTAAATATTAAGGAAAAGATTATGGCTTGGACCTTTAAATTCGATCTTGACAAATATGAAGTTGAAGATTTGAAAATTGTATTGGAAAAGTTAAAGAAGAAAGATGTTCGCAAAGTCGAAGTCTCGGTGAATGGAGATGTTCGCAAACTGGCTACCAACATGCTGAAGGCTGTCTATGATCAGGAAGACTTTTTCAAAGACGACCGCTGGTAAAGATTATATATGATCAGTCCCCAAGTAGTCGACAAGCAGCCCACGACTTCAGTCGTGGGCAAGACGGATAACCTGACTTGAACGTCCGTCTAAAAGCATTTGGCCTGGTATTTATATTTATTGGCATCAGCCTGATAGGCTACATGCTGGCCATGGATATCGAAACTCCGCCACCCGTCCTTAAACATGATAATGTTGAAGGACGGGAAATTGTCTATTTTGGTGTTATCTCCCGCTATTCACCTCGCTCAATTATCGAGGGCTATCAACCCCTCATGGACTATCTCACAGCTCAAACACCCTACCTTTTCAAGTTAAGGTTAAGTAGAAATTATCTGGAGACTGTCCGTCAGTTAACTGAAAGTGAAGTAGATTTTGCCTCTCTGGGAAACTACACCTACATCAAAACTCGTCTGGATCATGATGTCAAATGTATTGCCGTGCCCATTAATGCGTGGGGGAATCTTGAGAACTATGATGATATCATCGTACCGGCTGATTCACCAGTCCAATCCCTTGCTGAATTAAAGGGCCAGTCATTTGCCTTTGCTTCACACCAGTCCTTTAGCTCCTGGATGGCTATCTGGATGCTCCATGAAGCTGGAGTAGAATTAAGTGACTTATCCAGGTATGAGAATCTGAGTTACCATGACCTGGTTGCAGAAAAAGTACTCCGTGGTGATTTTGATGCTGGGATGGTGAAATCAGTTGTAGCTGATCAATACCGAGAACGTGGAATCAGAGTTCTCGCCAGATCTCCTGCCATTCCCAGTGTACCTTTGGTTGCTGGAGCACATGTTGATCCGAAAAAACTACAGGTCGTTCAAGTGGCTCTGTTAAATCTCAAGTCCATGATCGAGGTTGGCACCATCACAACGGAGGGGTGGGATTCAGAGGTAGCCCACGGGTTTCTGGCAGGACATGATTCACTCTTTAATTTTCCCCGGCGCATTTTAAATCATTTGGAATCCATCAACTGATGAAGATCCGGTCCAGCATCCATGATCGATTGGTTATTAGGATTGGTTTTAGCCTGGCCGTCCTGTTGTTGGTGCTTTTCTTTGTGATAGTTACAGTCCAAAAGGAAGCGACTATTGGAAAACATAGAATCGTGGCAACCACCATGATTCAGACAGCTATTATTCCAATAAATGATGCTCTTTATCTATCTGAATCAAACAGTGATGATTTCCTACAATCTTTCATCAATAATTTCACTCGGAAATATCGGGATCAGGTCAGGTATGCCATCATCCTTGATCAAAACGGTAGAGTTATAGCTCATTCGGATGTTAGTCAGGATCAAAAAATATATTCTGACATCTATAGTCTGGCCGCGCTAGAAGCAATTGATCCGGTCTTTCACATCTATGAGCACGAACAGTTCAAGTGGGTCATGGAAGTATCCGCACCGTTGGGGTTGGTTAGCTTATCACATGGTGCTGTTCGTCTTGGTCTTGATGCACAACCAATGATAAATGAATTAAGAAGAACAACCCTGTTGATCCTGGC
The DNA here is from genome assembly GCA_029939675.1 of Fidelibacterota bacterium. Taxonomy (GTDB): domain Bacteria; phylum Fidelibacterota; class UBA8477; order UBA8477; family JABMPR01; genus JABMPR01. The sequence continues at coordinate 8,953 of JAOZSM010000025.1, read as the reverse complement.
TTTATTTGCAGGAATTCTTACCCTGGTTATTGTTATAGTGCTACAGATTACCCGGAGTGTGACCCACAAGCTTCGCCATACAGTGGCTGCCATAGATACCTTTGACTTTCAAACTGCAGAGCCAGTTCCTCTGCTTGAGAGTGATGATGAGATTGGTTTGCTAAATGACCGCTTCCTTAACCTGCAGAAACGATTGATTGCTGCCCGCTCAACCATGGAACAAACCAACAAGAATCTGATCCAAACTGAAAAACTGGCTGCCATGGGTAGAATGGCTGCCGGTGTTGCCCATGAAATAAACAATCCTCTCATGGGGCTGAAAAATTGTCTACACCTCCTCAAGATTGATCCGGAGCATAGTGATGATCATATCCGATTATTGAAAGATGGTCTGGATCGGATTGAAGTTACTGTTTCCCAATTACTGGAGGGGGCTCGCAAGAAAACAGGCAGAATTAGAGAATTTGATGTCAATATGTGCGTCAGAGATGTGCTCAATTTGCTGGGACACCGTCTCTCAAAAGAAAAAGTGATTACCCAAGTCTATCTCGGTGATAACATACCAATTCTAAGCAACAATAAATCAGGTTTTGAAGAAGCACTCTTAAATATTGGTATGAATGCCCTGGATGCAATTGGGGGAGTGGGGACGATTAAAATAACTACTTCTATCCAAGATCGGAAGATCGAGATTTTGATAGATGATTCTGGGGCAGGTATTTCTAATAAGATACTGTCAACCATGTTTGAACCTTTTGTAACTACCAAAGAGGTGGGAAAAGGAACCGGATTGGGACTTTATGTTACCCGTGAAATTATAGAATCCATGGGGGGCAATATTAGCTATTCCAAAAGTGAATTAGGTGGAGCTCAATTTAGAATTGAACTCCCGGAAATAATGAATAATTGAATATCAATGGCCTGTATTCCACAGGAGTAGTTACCATAATATTCCCCTCCTGTCATAGATCCCGCCGAAGGGTAACACGAAGTGTCAGGGGGAGAGGTTAGGGGCGGGTTACCCTGCCAATAGTTTAAAAGTATAATTGAGATTAAGCTGAGAAAGTACTGAGCCATGCTAAACATTCTACTGATTGAAGATGAACACATCAACCGGATTACCCTCCAGAAGTTAATCGAACATGCCGGTTATCAAGTTGATGCAGTGGATACGGGAACCAAAGGTATGGAAGCGATTAATCAAAAAAAATGGGATGTTGTGCTTACCGATCTTCGTTTACCCGGTGCAGATGGCCTTGAAATATTGGATGAGGTCAAACGCATTTCGCCTGAGACACAGGTCCTGATTATGACTGCCTTTGCAACCGTTGAAAATGCACTAAGTGCCCTTAAAAAAGGTGCTTTCGATTATTTGACCAAGCCATTTGACCCTGAAGAGCTTTTCCATCATCTCGAGCGGATCAAGGGAATCAAGGAACTCAGTGCAGAGAATCAAGCACTGAAAGCATCACTGGCTGAGCTAAAAGTTGCCCCGGATCTCATTGGTAAGTCCCAGGTGATGCAGGAATTATTTGATAAAGTAAAAATGGTTGCTGATAGTGAACATACTGTACTCATTGAAGGAGCCAGCGGCACTGGAAAAGAGAAAATAGCCAATGCTGTTCAATCTTTGAGCCTGCGCAAAGGTGAACCATTTATAAAAATAAATTGCTCTGCTCTGAGTGAGAGTTTATTCGAGTCAGAGATGTTTGGTCATGAAAAAGGAGCCTTTACCGGTGCCGTTAAACGCTCGCTGGGTCGATTTGAACGAGCAAAAGGGGGGACCATCTTCCTCGATGATATTGATGATCTCAGCTTAAGGTTGCAAACAAAACTGTTGCGAGTCATTCAAGAAGGTGAAATTGAGCGAGTGGGTGGGGCTGATGTAATCAAAGTTGATGTGCGTCTAATAGCTGCCACTAAGGTAGACCTGAAAATACTGGTAAAATCTGGCAAATTCAGAGAAGATTTATTTTACAGACTCAATGTCATCAAGTTACTTATCCCCACGTTGAATCAACGTCGCACCGATATACCCCTTCTTTCACATTATTTTTTAAGTAAAGCGAACCCCGAAAAACAACTTTCACCCGATTTGCAAAATTATCTCGCTGACCAGGAGTGGCCTGGAAATGTCCGTGAGTTGGAACATTTAATTTTGCAGATGTCTATATTTTCTCGTCAGGACCTAATTGATTTATCCGATTTACCTGAATCCTATCGCAATCAGGATTCTACCGGTCAACAAAAAGATGATTCAAATGCATCCCTAACCATGCGAATTCAAATGTTTGAAGCAGATATACTAAGCAAATGCATGCAGACACACGGGGATAACCAACAGAAAGTTGCCGACGCCCTGGGAATCCCCCGCACAACCCTCCGCAGCAAACTTATGAAGCACGGGATGCTCGATTTGTAAATTCAGCACTGACGATATCTCGTCTATCATGACGATATTTAGTCACAAACATTCAAATACAATTAAGATCTGCAATCTAGTATTGTATGTAAGTACTGTATTAATAGTACATACAGCCCGTAATGATTTCTGGCACAACATTTGGAATAAGGGTTGTCTGTACTATTAGACACTCTGCGTCTTTGCGGGCTCAGTCTGCCACGGCGAAGCATTGCGGAGACGGGCGAAAGAGCTTTTTGAGACCATAAATTTAAAGGATATAAATCATGGCAAAAATTGAATTAGGCAAAATCATTCCACGCTGGGAATGGCGCACATTTGGCGAAGACTTCGGTGAAGCTGAAGCAAAAATTAAAGAGCATGAATGTACTCGTGAAGTTGAGAGTAGCGAGGTTTACATTCTCTCAAAAAAGAATGGCGAGAATATCAAAGTTCGTGACACACTCATGGATATCAAAGTATTGCGTGAAGTCAATGGCGATACCCTGGAACAATGGTTCCCCATCATGAAAGCTACTTTTCCCATTGGAAAAGATGAAATGGCCGAAGTATTCAAAGCTGCTGGCGTAGAAGTAGACCTGACCGATGCTGAAGATATTGATTTCAACGCCTTCATTGCAAAATATGTAGATTCCAATCCTAATCTTAAGTCTGTTGGTGTTTTCAAAAAACGCTATGGCTACATGATCGATGGTGCCACAGTCGAGATAGCTGACTTAACCATTGATGGTAAAGCCATTCGCACCACAGCTGTTGAAGATGCTGATCCTGAATTAGTTATCAATCTAGTGAAAAAACTGGGATTGATCGGATTCGAGAACATTAGTTATATTAAAGCCATGCGTCGTATGGTTGGATTCGAGGACTAAATCATGGCTCAGGAGATTGAACGCAAATTTAGAGTTACAGCAACTACTTATCGTGATCTGGCTAAGGGTACCCACTACCGCCAGGGCTATCTGAATAGTCAGAAAGAACGGGTTGTCCGTATCCGTACTATCGACGATAAAGGCTTTATTACTGTGAAGGGTATTACCAGGGGCGCGACTCGTCTGGAATTTGAATATGAAATTTCTGTGGCAGATGCTAATGAGATGCTGAATGACCTCTGTGAGCAACCCATCATTGAAAAGCACCGCTATAAGGTTGCTATGGGTGAGCATGTATGGGAAATAGATGAGTTTCATGGTGAAAACGAAGGACTCACCGTAGCTGAAGTTGAACTGGAATCTGAAGATCAGGAATATCCAAAACCAGATTGGATCGGTGAAGAAGTGACTGGTGATGCTCGCTACTACAATTCGAACCTGATTGCCAAACCGTATAACAAGTGGTAATCCGCTTAAAATAATATGGCCAAAATATTTGCTGAAAAACGAGTGAAAATAACACTCAAGGGTATCGGTTTGATTCTAATTCTATTGGGAATCCTGGCCATAGTTCCTTCTGCCCACGGAGCATTCCCAGATAAACCGATCAAAATCGTGGTTTACACTGGGCCTGGTGGACTAATTGACATTAGTGCCCGCAAGTTTGCTGGAATTGCTTCTAAATACGTTGATGTCAATTTTGTCGTGGAAAATAAACCAGGTGCTGGTGGAATTGTCGCTCTTAAAAAAGTGATCCAAGCCCCTGCAGATGGTTATAACCTTTACGCCTGCACAAAATCCAATATTGCTAAATTTGTCCAAGTGGGTGGTAGTGATTATATCGATGCATTGAGCTGGACTGCCATGCTTATGGCTGATCCTGAATGCATCATCACCCACGGCACCCAGGATTTACACCAATGGCCGGATATTGTCGCTAATGCATTACAAAACCCTGGTGAACAAAATTGGGTTGGTCCAGCAGCTGGTGGTTTGGATCACGTAACTGCCCTTAAAATCTGGGATGCCTATGGAATGGAGGCTAAGTGGATTCCGTTCAAGAGCGGGGGCAAGGCTCTGGCTGCCCTGCTTGGTGAACAAGGTGTCGCTTATGTTGGAAATCCCCGGGATGCCCTCGGTAATGGCGATCTGTATATAGCTGCAGTATCTTCAGCTGAACGGCTTCCTGCTTTTCCTGATGTACCTACCTTTACCGAATTAGGCATGTCAGGACTTGAAAATGAATACATGTGGCGTGGATTTGCCCTTAAAAAGGGAACACCCCCTGAAGTGGTTAAGTGGTATGATGCTCTCTTCAAACAGGTCACAGCTGATCCAGATTGGATTTCCTTTTGGAGCAAAGGCGGCATAGATATAAAATATGTGGCAGAAGAAGCGTTTACTGCCCAGGTGTACGAAGATGCTAAAGTCTTCGAGTATTACCTTAGAAAATCAAATATCATCCAAGATGAAGCCGTAGGGTTTTTGGCTAAGATTGCTTCTGGATCTTCTTTCTCTATTCTTTCACTAATTCTTGTAATGATCTGGCTGTCAGCTTCATACGGAGTATTCAAGAGCTCTCACAAGGCCATTGTGGGACGGGTCATGATTATTGGTTTCTTCCTATTGGTCAGTATTCTGTTTCTGGTACAATCCCTGAACTTTCCCAGTAGCTCTGATGTTGGTCCAGCCGCCGTTCCTCGTCTTTGGATATTTGCCCTGATCCCATTGAATCTCCTACTGCTGTATCGCACATTTCGCAATGAGGCAGAAGTTTCAGATTCAGGTCCCCGGGTTGATATCGTTTTTAATTTTATTGGTTTTCTGGTTGTTTATCTGATCCTGATGCAGGTATTGGGCTATTTCTTAAGTACTTTTGGCTTTGTTGCCGTAGGCTTGTACTACCTGGGATATCGTAAATGGAAAAACATCCTCATTATTTCAGGTAGCTGGATCCTTTTCTCCTACATCATCTTTTATAAAACTCTTTACGTACCCTTGCCTCTGGGGTCCATCTTCGAAAGTTTATTTTAGGAATACCATGGTAGATCTATTTGGCAATTTAGTTGATGGTTTGACCTTTGTTATGGGAGTTATTCCCATCCTAACCATCACCCTGGGTGTAATTATGGGTATCGTAGCTGGTGCTACCCCAGGACTGTCTCCGTCCATGGGGGTCGCCTTACTGGTTCCGTTTACCTATGCTATGTCACCTACATTGGCCCTTATTCTCCTTGTGGCTATCTATATAGCAGCCAATTATGGTGGATCCATTACGGCAGTGACTATCAATGCTCCAGGAACACCTTCATCGGTGGTTACTGCTTTTGATGGATATCCCTTAACGAAAAAGGGAAAGCCAGGACTAGCTCTGGGAGTTTCCCTGGTTGCCTCAACCGTGGGTGGTATTATCGGTACTTTGATCCTGATCTTCTTTTCAGGTCCATTGGCCAAATTCGCCTTAAAATTTCATCCAGCTGAATATTTTGCTTTAGCTATTTTTGGCTTAACTACAGTAGCTTCCCTGGGCGGTAAGAATTGGAATAAGGCATTTATCGCAGCCATGTTCGGTTTATTGCTCAATACCGTGGGGATCGATCCAATCTCAGGCGTTAGTCGATTCACCTTTGGTCTTTCATTTCTATATGATGGTTTTGCCCTGATTCCAGCTTTGATCGGATTGTTTGCACTTAGTGAGATATTCAAACAGCTTGAAGGTGGCGACTTTTCAACCCAGGCTGCTTCGACGGAAAAACAGGAATGGCCCACTGCCAGCACCTATTGGAAATTAAAAAATACTATCATGCGATCTTCCTTCATGGGGACTATCATAGGGATCTTCCCTGGTGCCGGAGCTACAATTGCCGCTTTTATTTCTTATGATGTTGCTAAAAGGGTCAGCAAGCATCCTGAAGATTTTGGCAAAGGTAGCCTGGAAGGTGTTGCTGCAGCTGAAGGGGCTAACAGTAGCTCTGTAGGTGGTGCATTGATACCATTATTGACCCTGGGTATTCCCGGAAGTGCTTCTACTGCTGTATTGATCGGTGCCTTAATGATCCACGATTTGACACCCGGACCTCAACTATTCCTCTCAAATCCTGATATTATTTACGGTCTGCTGGCCAGCCTCCTCATCGCAAATATCATTTTGTTGGTCCTCGGCTTCTTTGGTGCAAGACTCTGGATCAAGGTCACTACCATTCCCAAGACTGTTCTGTTTCCGCTGATCTTTGCTGTATCCATCATTGGTAGTTTTGCAGTACGTAATTCATTTTTTGATGTAGCAGCTTGTCTGGCATTTGGGATATTTGGTTGGTTGCTGCGCCGTTATAATTATCCAGTAGCACCCATAATTCTTGGAATGGTCCTGGGCAATATCGCTGAAACAAATTTTATCCGAGCCATCATGATGGGCGGCTGGACCGTATTCTTTACCCGACCTTTAAGTCTGGGAATGCTGGTCGTCGCTGCAGCCAGTTTTGCAGTTCCTCTCATTCAAGCCCGGAAGCAACAATAATGACACCTGCAATAGACAAAACCTTTCACATGTCCGTCATCCCGAGCGGAGTCGAAGGATCTGGATTCAGAATATTATCAATCGAATGGAAAAAATAAATGATCTTTAAAAAAACCAAAAACCTTGAGCTCAAGATGGATGCTTTTCTGGATAAGATATCTGAAGCAGGCATCGTCTATCGTCGCGGTATCAAAAACTATATGAATAAATCTGGTGATGATTTCGAGCGTCATGTTGCCCAGATCAAACAACTTGAACATGAAGCGGATGAACTCCGAAAAAATATTGAAACGCAATTGTATACCCAGACTCTGGTTCCAGAATCTAGGGGTGATATTCTGGCTTTGATGGAAACCAGCGATGATGTGATTGACCGCGCTACAGACACTCTGGTTGAATTCTCAATCGAGAATCCAAATGTACCCGAGCCTTTTAGAGATGGGTTTATAGAGTTGGCCAGAACCACTGTCAAAGCAACTGAAGAGATGGTGAAAGCTATGCGAGCCTTTATGCGGGACCCTTTGAATGTGCGAAATTATTTACACAAGGTTTACCACTGGGAAAAAGAATCAGATCGCATAGCTGGCGAATTAAAACGGGCAATATTTGCCAGTGAGGATCTCAAATTAAGCGAAAAGATCCATCTCCGTTATTTTGCATTGCATGTTGATACACTCGCTGACAGAGCCGAAGATGTCGCTGATCGTCTAGCCATTTATACTATAAAGAGAAGCATCTGATATGCTGGTCATGCTCTTCCTGTCTAGCGGACTTTTTCTTGGCTGGTCCTTGGGGGCCAATGATGCCTCCAATATTTTTGGAACTGCTGTTGGGACACGCATGGTTAAGTTTTACACTGCCGCCATCGTTGCCAGCATATTCGTAGTGCTTGGCGCCGTTATATCTGGTGCAGGTGCGACCCATACCTTAGGCAAACTAGGATCTGTCGACATGATTGCAGGGGCATTTATGGTTGCTCTGGCTGCAGCGTTGACTGTTTTTGGGATGACTAAACTCAGTTTACCGGTTTCTACCAGTCAAGCCATTGTGGGTGCCATTGTGGGTTGGAACATGTTTGCTGGAAAACCAACTGACATGGCCGCACTGACAAAAATTGCTTCGACTTGGGTCATGAGCCCTATTTTAGCTGCTGGTTTTTCGTTGGTGTTATTTTTTATCGTCCAGTTCATCATGAAATACTGGAAGATCCATATTTTCAGATTAGATGTCTATACACGTATTGGGCTCATCGTTGTGGGTGCCTTTGGAGCTTATTCTTTGGGCGCTAATAATATTGCTAATGTTATGGGAGTCTTTGTTTCTGTCGCTCCTTTTGACACGTTACATATCGCTGGTATAAGCTTTTCTGGAGTGGTACAGCTTTTTCTTATGGGAGGTCTAGCTATTGCAGTTGGTATCTTTACATATTCAAAAAAGGTTATGATGACAGTGGGGGAAGGTGTCGTAAAATTAACCCCTCAGACTGCGCTAATTGTAGTCTTATCACAGGCAATCGTGCTTTTTCTGTTCGCCTCAAAAGGTCTGGAAACCTGGTTGATGGCTCATAATCTACCAACTATTCCACTCGTTCCAGTATCCAGCTCACAAGTAGTGATCGGCAGTATTTTGGGCATTGGTCTGGCACATGGTGGACGGGGGATCCGCTTCAGAGTACTGGGGCGAATTGCCTCTGGATGGGTCACAACACCTGTGATCGCTGCCCTCATCTCATTCGTATCATTGTTCTTTTTACAAAATGTCTTCGATCAGCAGGTTGTAAAACCTACTCATCAGGCAACATTGCAGCAAAATATTAGTTTGGAGACACCTGGTCATGGCTAAATCCTCTTTACTGAAATTAGTTCTTGTGGTTTTTATATTGCTTGTTAGCAATGCAACTGTATTTGCCAGCGAAACAAGCACTGCAAGTAGTGAGATTTCTTGGTGGGCTCTCACAATGACCCTCTTTGGTGGCTTGGCATTTTTCCTCTATGGCATGGAAAAAATGAGTTCAGGAATGAAAAAGGCTGCTGGTGATAGTATGCGGTCAATTCTCTCAGCTCTAACTAACAATCGATATATGGGTTTATTGGTTGGTGCTTTTGTAACCATGATTATCCAGAGTAGCAGTGCCACAACGGTTAT